>NZ_JBJDRK010000005.1:0-112014 GCF_044987405.1 Microbacterium sp. ZW T2_14
GATGAACCCAAAGGGTCCGGGGAAGCGAGGGCGGGGGGTCAGGTGCGGGCGGGCACGTGCCGGTCGAGCCAGGCGAGGAGGTCGGCGCGGACGTCCTGCTGCACGACCTCGTTGAAGATCTCGTGGCGTGCGCCCGGGTACACCAGCGTCGTCACGTCGGTGAAGCCCGAGCGGGTGCGGTAGGCGTCGGCCAGCCGGTGCACGCTGCGCGGGCCGCCCACCGTGTCATCCCTGCCCACCATGAGGAGGGTCGGGATGTCGCGGCCGAGGTTCTTGCGCGGCAGGCCGTACATGCGGAGGGAGTCCAGCACGCCGATCAGCTTGATGGGGTCTTCACTGGTGGTGAGGGGATCGTCCAGGAACGCCCGCCCCACCGACAGATCGCTCGAGAGCCACTCCGTCCCCATCGCATCGGGACCAGCCCAGGGCTTGTTCAGTCCACCCGTGTGGATCGAACCCGGCATGCGCAGTGCTGAGCCGGTCAGGATGAGTCCGTCGTACGCCTCCGGATGCAGGTTCACCAGCATCTGAGCGAGCACGGAGCCACCGGAGTGCCCCAGCAGGATGAGGGGGAGGTCCGCGTTCTCGGCGCGGATCTGCTCGCTGAACTGCCACATCGCGGCGAGCGCGGCCCGCAGGCCACCGGGACCGAGGTGGCCGAGAAGGGCGACGTCGCCGCCGTGCTGGGCCATGCCGGTGCGACCGTGACCCCGGTGGTCGGCAGCCCACACGGCGTAACCCTGCGCGGTGAGCGCTTCGATCAGCACGGCGTAGCGCCCCGCGTGCTCGCCGACGCCGTGCAGCAGCTGCACGACCGCCCGCGGTTCGGTCTTCGCCGGGTGGACGTCGAAGAAGATCGTGATGCCGTGCGCATCGATGAACTCGGGCATGCGGAGAAGTCTAGGTGCGGGATGCCTGCGCTTCCCGCACGACTGCGCGCCGCGGCATCCGTCGACTTTCTTTAGCAAAGCTAATGAGCTAGGCTAAGTAATCGCATGAGCACCAACGTGACCCCCACCCCAGAGACCGGCACCGACCCGGGCGACCAGCCCGACCTCTCCTCGGCGGCCTCGCGGCTGCGGATCGCGACCTTCCGCCTCGCCCGTCGCATGCGCACACAGCGCGCCGTCGACTCGATGAGCGACGGACAGTTCGCGGTGCTCGCGGCGCTCCGCGTGCACGGCCCCCACACGCTCGGCGACCTCGCCGAGCGTGAGCGCGTATCGGCTCCGTCGATGAACCGCACGGTCAACTGCCTGCAGGAGTCGGGCTACATCGTGCGCGCGGCCGACGAGAGCGACGGCCGCAAGGTCGTCATCTCGCTCACGCCGGAGGGCGAAGCGGTCGTCGAAGAGACCGCACGGCGCCGCGACGCATGGGTCGAGGCCTCGCTCGCCGAGCTGACGCCGGCCGAGCGCGAGACACTCGCCGCCGCCGCCGAGATCATGGCCCGGATGGTCGCCCGATGAGCGCGATGTTCCGGTCGTTCTCGGCCTTCAACTACCGCGTCTGGTTCATCGGTGCCCTGGTGTCGAACATCGGCGCCTGGATGCAGTCGACTGCCATCAGCTGGGTGGTGCTGACCGAGCTCACCGACAACGACGCCGCCGCCATGGGCGTCACGATGGCGCTGCAGTTCGCGCCGCCGCTGCTCCTGGTGGGCGTCACGGGCATGGTCGCGGACCGCTTCGATCGGCGCAAGCTGCTCCTCATCACGCAGAGCCTTCTGCTGGTGCTCGGCGTCGCCATCGGCGTCCTCATCTTCGCGGGCGCGATGACGCTGCCCATCATGTACGCCTTCGCGCTCGCTCTCGGTGTCGTGGCGGCGTTCGACAACCCGGCGCGACAGGCGTTCGTCTCCGATCTGGTCGCCCGCGAGAACGCCTCCAACGCGGTCGCCCTCAACGCGGCGTCGTTCAACGGCGCCCGCATGATCGGACCCGCGGTGGCGGGCATCGTCATCGTGGCGATCGGCACCGGATGGGTGTTCGTGGCAAACGCGGTGACCTTCCTCGCCATGCTCGCCGCGCTGGTGCTCATCCGCACGAACGAGCTGGTGCCGCGCGTCAAGGCGCCGCAGTCGTCGCGCCTCGCCGACGGCGTCCGGTACGTCGCGCGGCGCCCGGACTTCATCGTGACGTTCGCCATGGTCTTCCTCATCGGCGCGTTCGGCATGAACTTCCCGATCCTCGCCTCCACGATGGCCGTCGAGTTCGGCAAGGAGGCCGACGGGTTCGGCCTGCTCAGCTCGATCCTCGCGATCGGCTCGGTCGCCGGCGCGCTCCTGGCCGCCCGTCGAGACCGGGCCCGGCTGCGCGTGCTCATCGTGGGCACGGCGATGTTCGGGGTCGCGGCGCTCGTCTCGGCGTTCATGCCGACCTACTGGCTGTACGCGATCACACTGATGTTCACCGGCTTCTCCGTCGTGACGATGATGACGACCGCGAACGGCTACGTGCAGACCACGACCGACCCGGTGCTGCGTGGTCGCGTGCTGGCGCTGTACATGGCGATCCTCATGGGCGGAACGCCGATCGGCGCGCCGATCGTCGGCTGGGTCGCCTCCGAGTTCGGCCCACGGGCCGCCATCCTGGTCGGTGCCGTCGCCGCGTTCGTCGCCTTCGCGATCGGTGCCACGTGGCTGCTCGTCTCGGGCCGCCTGCATCGCCACGAGCGCAAGCGGTTCCGGCTCACCCTCGACGAGACGCGGCCGCTCGCCGTCGTGGCGCCCGAGGAGTTCAGCGACGAGATGGCGGGCACGACGCCGATCCCGCTTCCCCGCGACGACGACGACGAGATGCCCGCGCGCACCCGCGCCGCCAGCTGACGCCCCGCGCCGCTCCCCCGCCCGCCGTCACCGGCGGTGGGAAGCCGCAGGCGCCGGTCGCCGGATCAGGAGACCGAGAAAGTGACGGATGCCGCGGCCAGGCCCGTCGCGGAGACGGTCGCGGTGACCGTGCCCGGGCCCGTCGGGCGCACGATCGCGAGAGCCCGCCCGTTCCAGGTGGTGACCGACGGGCCGGCGAAGGACTCCTCGGTGCGGATACGACCGGTGCCGAGCGCCACGAGTTCACCCTCGCCTTCGACCGACACCGTGATCATGCGGTCCGCGTCGGATGCGACCACCCCGTCGGCGTCGGCGAGTGCGATGGCGACGAATCCGAGCCCGTCGGCGGTGATCTCGGCCCGCTCGGCGGATGCCGTGATCCCGGGCTCCCCCGCGGTGCGCAGCGCCGTCCGGCCGACCTCCCGGCCACCGCTGCGCGCGACGGCGACGAGCTCGCCGGGGCGGTATTCGGTCTCGAACCGCGCCCGGAACGCCTTCTCGACCCCGACCGTCGCGACGCCCAAGGAGATGCCGTCGCGCAGCAGCTCGACCTCCTCGGCCGGCGCGTACACGTCGACCGTGACCGGGGCGCCGGGCTCGGCATCCCACGTCCACGACGACACCGAGTCGTCCCACGACCACGGCGTCGTAGCCGTGGGGCGGCCGTGGTGCCGCGGCGGGTGCACGGTCAGATAGGGCTCTGAGCGCAACCCGAAGACGATCTCGCGGTAGTACGAGACCGGGCGCCGATACCCCGTGATGTCGATGTCGCCGCAGCCGGCGAGCAGGTGCGGATACGGGCCTGCGGTGCCGGTCGGCTCGTAGCCCGGCTCATCGGAGTAGTCGACGCGGCCGATGCCGGCCTCGCCCAGGTAGTCCCAGCCTGTCCAGGTGAAGTCGCCGATGACGTGGTCGAGGCGCTCGACGAGCTCCCACATCTTCTCGATGCGCGACGGGAAGGTCTCGGAGCCCACGATGACGCGGTGCGGGAACAGCTCGCGATCGAGCTCGTAGCGCGATTCCGCGTAGTTGAAGCCCACGACGTCGAGCACCGACGCGGATTCCTCGGTCGACCGCGTCACGAGCTCCGACGCATTGGCCGCGGCCATCATGTCGCCCATCGCCGCCATCATCGTGTTCGGGTCGGATGCCTCCGGCCCGCCGGGTGCGGCATCCGTCTGCATGCCGTCGAGATTCGCGATGATGCCGTTGA
Source organism: Microbacterium sp. ZW T2_14 (assembly GCF_044987405.1). Taxonomy (NCBI): domain Bacteria; kingdom Bacillati; phylum Actinomycetota; class Actinomycetes; order Micrococcales; family Microbacteriaceae; genus Microbacterium; species Microbacterium sp. ZW T2_14. Next base: position 4,041 of record NZ_JBJDRK010000005.1, read on the forward strand.
TGCCGTTCGTCACCAGGCGCGTGTCGTCACGCTCCCGGATCGCCTCGGCGAGCCGGCGGCTCCAGGCCGACCCGGCCGGGGTGCCGAGCTCGAGGATCTCATTCCCGATCGAGTACATGATGACGCTCGGGTGGTTGAGGTCCTTCGCGACGAGGGCGTCGACGTCGTGACGCCATCGCGCGGCGAATCCCGGAGCCGCATCGAAGGCGACCTTCGAGCGGGTCCAGGTGTCGGTCAGCTCGTCCATCACGAACATCCCGTGCCGATCGCATGCGTCGAGCATCGCGCGGCTCATCGGGTTGTGGGCGCTCCGCAGCGCGTTGAACCCCGCCTCCTTGAGCAGTCGCACGCGACGGTCCTCCGCATCGGCGAACGTCGCGGCCCCCAGCGGACCGCTGTCGTGGTGCACGCAGGCGCCTCGCAGCTTCACGGTCTCGCCGTTGATCCGCAGTCCGCGCGCCGCATCGACCTGCAGGCGACGGATGCCGAAGGCCGCGGCATCCGTATCGATCACGTCGCCGTCTTCCGCGGCGAGGCTCGTGCGCACGCGGTAGAGAGACGGGGCGGTGTCGCTCCAGAGCTCCGGGAGGTCGATCGCGAGGCGCACGCGCGCCACGGCGTCGGCGGCCGGGAGCACCGTCACGGGCGCGGTGCCCGATGCCACGTCGGAACCGTCCGGCGCCTCCACCGTCCAGGTGAGGCGCAGCGTGCGCGTGTGACGGGTGCCGTTGCGCACCGTCGTCGCGATGGCGGCGATCGCGCGGGCGGCGTCGATGTCGGGCGTCGTCACCCGGGTGCCGTCGAGCGGGATATGCACCGGATCGGCGACCACGAGGTGTGCGGGGCGATAGATGCCCGCTCCGGAATACCACCTGCTGTCGCGGTGCGCGCGCGCCTCGACGGTGATCCGATTCGGCTGCCCGTACCGGAGGTAGGGGTCGAGCACGGCCTCGAAGCCGTTGTAGCCGTTCGGCTCGTGCACGACCGCATCGCCGTTGAGGAACACGACGGCGTCGCGGTAGACGCCCTCGAACTCGAGCCGCACGGTCTTGTCGCGCCACGCGTCCGGGACGTCGAACGTCTTCGCGTACTCGAACACGCCGCCGGGAACGTAGCCGGTGTGCACGCCCTGATCGCTGCCGGCGGAGCGCGGCAGGTCGCGGACCGCGTCATGCGGCAGGCGCACCGGGCGCGGCGCCGACTCCGGAGTCGGCGCCTCGAACGCGCCGAGCTTCGGGCCGACCGTCCAGCCGTCGAGGAAGGGTTCGCGGATCATGCCTCTTCCTCCGTGCGCGCTCCGCCGGCGATCGGGCCCGCGTCGAGGGATGCCGCATCCGCCGAGCGGGCGTCCAGCACCTGCTCCAGGCCGGCGAGGTCGTAGCCGATGATCATGCTGCGGAACGCCTCGGCGAGCGCCTCCGCCATGTCGGTGGATCCGGGATCGAGCAGCCACTGCACCTGCAGACCGTCCATCAGGGCGATCGTCGCGACGGCGGCCCGGCCCGGATCGACTCCTGGATTCAGGCGACCCGCTTCGGCGACGCGGCGGAAGGATGCCGAGACGCTCTCACGGACGGACTCATAGCGGTTCACGAAGTAGGCGTGGGCCGGGTGCGCCGGGGAGGTCGCCTCGGCCGACAGCGTGCAGTACAACTCGACGACCCCCGGGATCGACGCGTTGTGCTCGGCGAGCTTGACCAGTCCGCGGAGGGCCTCGATGCCATCCGGCAGATCGAAGTCGACGAGCGCGCGCGCCAGCGCATCACGGTGATCGAGCACGGCCATCAGCAGTGCGCTCTTGCTGCGGAAGTGATGCAGCAGACCCGCTTCGCTCATTCCCACCCGCTCGGCGACCTCGCGCAGTGAGCCGGCGCGATACCCGGACTCGGCGAACACCTCCAGGGCGGCGTCCAGGATCGCCGTGCGGGTCGCGGCGGATTTCGCGTACTCGCCGCGTGGCTTGCGCATCCTCGTGGGAGCGGTCCCCTCCCGCTTCGCGGCGGAGGTCGTCTCGGTCATCGTCTCACCGTATCCCCGGGTCGTCTCGCGCACCTCCATCGGTGCCCGCCGGGGTCCTTCCCTCCGTTGTATAACGAATTCCGAGCAATCGCTAGTTTTTTGATCCAAAAACCTAGCGCTCACTCGATATTGCTGTTAGCGTCTCCCGGCAGTAGGCGATCCGCAGGGGCATCGCCACAGATGAAGGGACCAAGGATGTTCCGTTGGAAGGCCACAGCAGCCACCATCGCGATCGCCGCGATCGCCCTCACCGGCTGTGCCGGTGGCGGGGGCGGTTCGGGCACGAGCGATTCCGGCCGAGCCGACCGGCTCACCCTCACCGCCATCATCGGCCCGACGAGCTACGACATCGGTCAGGGCGCCGAGTACGGCAACCGCAGCCCGTTCTTCCAGGCGGTGTTCGACACGCTGCTGCAGAAGAACGGCGAGGGTGAGATCGAGCCCTGGCTCGCCACCGACTGGGAGTACAACGAAGACAACACGGTGCTCACGCTGACGCTCCGCGACGACGTCGAGTTCACCGACGGCACCCCGCTCGACGCGGAGGCCGTGGTCGGCAGCCTCGAGCGCTTCCGCGACGGCACCGCTCCCCAGGCGGCGACCCTCACCGGCAAGGAGTTCGCGGCCGTCGACGCCACCACCGTCACGATCACCCAGCCCGCGCCCGACCCGTCGCTGGTCAACCTCCTGTCGATCGCACCCGGACTGATCCAGGCGCCCTCGACGTTCGACGACCCCGACTCGGCGACCGAGCCGATCGGCTCCGGCCCTTACGTGCTCGACACGGCCGCCAGCGTCACCGGCACCACGTACGTCTACACGGCCAACCCCGACTACTGGAACCCCGATGTGGTCAAGTACGACAACCTCACGATCAACGTCATCGAAGACCCCACCGCCACTCTGAACGCCCTCAAGGCGGGCGAGGCCAACGGCGCGAAGATCGTGAACAACGACACGATTCCCGAGATCGAGGCATCGGGCTGGACGATCGAGGCCAACGAGCTGGACTTCCAGGGCCTGCTGCTGTTCGACCGCGCCGGCACGATGGCGCCCGAGCTGGCCGACGTCAACGTCCGCAAGGCGATCAACATGGCGTTCGACCGCGAAGCGCTCCTCGAGGCGCTGCAGGCGGGCTACGGCACGGTGACCGAGCAGGTCTTCCCGACCACGTCCGTCGGCTACGACGAGGCGCTCGACAGCACCTACGAGTACGACCCCGAAGGAGCCAAGGAGCTTCTCGCCGACGCCGGGTACCCGGACGGGTTCACGCTGAACATGATGTCGACGCCCGCCTTCCAGACGACGTTCGACCTCGTCGCGCAGCAGCTCGCCGACATCGGGATCACGGTGAACTTCACCGACCCCGGCTCCGGCAACTTCATCACCGACATGCTCGCACCGAAGTACCCGGCGACGTGGATGGCGCTGGAGCAGAACCCCGACTGGCAGCTGATCAACTTCATGATCGCGCCGGAGGCCACGTTCAACCCGTTCCACTCGCAGGACCCGCAGGTGGACGAGTACATCAGCACCATCCAGAACGGCACGCAGGAAGAAGCCGACCAGGCGACGAAGGACCTCAACGCCTGGATCGTCGAGAACGCCTGGTTCGCGCCGTTCTTCCGGGTGCAGGGAACCTACGCGGTCGACGCCGACACGGACCTCGAGTTCTGGCCGTCGAACGCCTACCCGTCGATCTTCGGATTCTCGCCGAAGAACTGAGTCCTCGCCCCGCCCGCGCGCGTCGCGCGCGGGCGGGGCGACACCACCCACGGGAAGCGACAGACATGCTTGCATTCATCCTCAGACGCCTGCTGTCCGGCGTCATCCTCATCGCGGTCATCTCCTTCCTCGCGTTCGTGCTCCTCTATGCGGCCGGAGGCGACATCCCGCGCCGCATCCTCGGGGAGAACGCGACAGCCGAGACCGTCGCCAAGAAGGCGGAGCAGCTGGGCCTGGATCGGCCGCTGCTCACCCAGTACTTCGACTGGCTGACCTCCGCCTTCACCGGCGACCTCGGCCGCAGCTGGTTCACCGGAGAGCTGGTCACGACGAGCGTCACCAATCGCGTCGTGGTGACCCTGTCGATCGTGATCGGCGCGACGGTCGTCTCGGCGATCATCTCCGTCGTCGTGGGTGTTCTCGCAGCCCGGCGCGGCGGGGCCATCGACGGCACCGTCCAGGTGTTCTCGCTCATCGGCTTCGCGATCCCCGGCTTCCTCATCGCCCTCTTCCTGGTCCTCGTCTTCGCGATCAATCTCGGCTGGTTCAAGGCGACCGGGTACGTCCCCCTCGCGACATCCGTATCGGGTTGGCTGTCATCGGTCACGCTGCCGATCATCGCCCTGTCGATCGGCGCGATCGCGACCGTCACCCAGCAGGTGCGCGGCTCCGTCATCGACGCCATGTCACGCGACTACGTGCGGACGCTCCGCTCCCGCGGGCTGAGCACGAACTCGGTGGTCTACCGCCACGTGCTCCGCAACGCCGGGGGCCCCGCCCTCGCCGTGCTGGCCGTGCAGTTCATCGGCCTTCTCGGCGGCGCGGTGATCGTGGAGCAGGTCTTCGCCATCCCCGGCATGGGCCAGCTCACGGTCCGCGCGACGACGCTCGGCGACATCCCCGTCGTCATGGCCCTCGTGATCGTCTTCGCGATCATCGTCATCGTCGTGAACCTCCTCATCGACCTCGCCCAAGCGGCGCTGAACCCGAAGGTGCGACTGTCATGACCGCTGTCGACGTTCCCCTCGATGTCCCCGTCGCCCCGGTGCGCGTGGCGCTCTGGCGGCGACTCGTGCGGCGCCCCCTCGGGCTCGCCTCGCTCCTCTTCCTCGCGTTCGTCGCCGTCATCGCGATCATCGGACCGTGGATCGCCCCGCAGGACCCCAACTACGCCGACATCCGCAACGTGCTGTCGCCGCCCAGTGCCGAGCACCTCCTCGGCACGGACGGCAGCGGCCGCGACGTGCTGTCGCGGCTGCTGGTCGCGACGCAGATCAGCGTGTCCGCCGCCCTCCTCGCCCTCGTCGTCGCCGTCGTCCTCGGCGTGACGAGCGGCCTCATCGCGGGCTACTACCAGGGATGGTTCAACAGCGCGGCGACGTGGGTCACTGAGCTGAACATGGCGCTTCCCGGCATCGTCGTGCTGCTGGCGGCCCGGGCGGTGCTCGGCCCGTCGGTGTGGATCTCGATGTTCATCTTCGGCATCCTGCTCGCCCCGGCGTTCTACCGTCTCGTGTACGCCTCGGTGACCGCGGTGCGCTCGGAGCTGTACGTCGACGCCGCACGCGTCTCCGGGCTCAGCGACACCCGCATCATCGGTCGACACGTGCTGTCGGTCGTCCGTGCGCCCATCATCATCCAGGGCGCGATCATTGCGGGCATCGCCATCGCGATCCAGTCCGGGCTGGAGTTCCTGGGCCTCGGCGACATCGGAGTGCCCACCTGGGGCCAGATGCTCAACGACGGGTTCAAGAACATCTACAAGGAGCCCATCCTGATGCTGTGGCCGTCGCTCGCGATCGGCCTCACGTGCATCGCGCTCACCCTCTTGGCCAACGTGATGCGCGACGAGCTCGAGCGGACGGTGTCGGTCCGGCGCAAGCGCCGCCGCGCCGTCGCCACCGCGACCGGTTCGATCGCCGCCGTCACCACCTCGCTCTCGACCGGCGGCGGGGACGTCGTCGACCTCGACGAGCCGCCGATCTTCGAGAGCTCCGACGTCATCGTCCACCAGGACGACGACCGCAGCAAGGCGACCGAGAAGGTCCTCGAAGTGCGCGATCTGCGCGTCGGCTACGACCAGCCGGACGGCTCGCACATCGAGGTCGTCCACGGGGTCTCCCTCGACATCCGCAAGGGCGAGGTCCACGGCCTCATCGGCGAATCCGGTTCGGGCAAGACCCAGACCGCCTTCGCGGTCCTGGGCCTCCTCCCCCGCGGCGGTCATGTGACCGCCGGCTCGATCCTGTACGAGGGCACCCAGCTCGCCGATGGCGACGAGCGCGCGTACGCGGGAGTCCGCGGGCAGCGCATCGGCTACATCCCGCAGGAGCCGATGTCGAACCTCGACCCCGCGTTCACGATCGGCAGCCAGCTGGTCGAGCCGCTCCGCAAGAACCTCGGGCTCTCGAAGAAGGCCGCGACCGACCGCTCGCTGGAGCTGCTGGCTCGTGTCGGCATCCCCAACCCGAAGCGCACCTTCGACGCGTACCCGTTCGAGGTCTCCGGCGGCATGGCGCAGCGCGTGCTGATCGCCGGCGCGGTGTCGACCGACCCCGACCTGATCATCGCCGACGAGCCGACCACGGCCCTCGACGTGACCGTGCAGGCCGAGGTACTCGAGCTGCTGCGCGACCTGCAGGCCGAGCGGCACATGGCCATGCTCCTGGTGACGCACAACTTCGGGGTCGTCGCCGACCTGTGCGACCGCGTCACGGTCATGCAGAGCGGCCTGTTCGTCGAGCAGGGGCCCGTGCGCGCGATCTTCAACGACGCGCAGCACCCGTACACGAAGGCCCTGCTGGACGCGATCCTCGACGAGGGTCCCGCCCGGGGCCCGCTCGTCGCCGCGTCACACACAGCAACGTCCACCGAGAAGGGAGCACGCGCATGAGCACTCCGACGCCGCAGGCCCCGCTGCTCGACATCAAGGACCTCGTCGTCGAGTACCCGGGCAAGGGCTTCCGGGCCCCGCCGTTCCGGGCGCTCAAGGGCGTCTCCCTCGACATCCTGCCGGGTGAGACCGTGGGACTGGTTGGCGAGTCGGGCTCGGGCAAGACCACGCTGGGCCGGGCGGCGCTCGGCCTCGCCCCCGTCACCGAGGGGTCGATCACGTACGAGGGCAAGGAGATCGCACACCTGAAGCGGCAGGAGCGCCGCGCGCTCAGCTCCGAGATCCAGGTGGTGTTCCAGGACCCGTACTCGTCGCTGAACCCGTCGATGACGATCGAGCAGATCCTCACCGAGCCGCTGACCGCGGCCGGCGTCGCCGGGAAGGAGGCGAAGACCCGCGTGCACGACCTGCTCGACCAGGTGGGCCTGCCCGCCGACGCCCGCGGACGCCTGCCGCGCGAGTTCTCCGGCGGACAGCGACAGCGTGTCGCGATCGCCCGCGCTCTCGCCCTGCGGCCGCGCCTCATCGTGTGCGACGAGCCGGTGTCGGCCCTCGACCTGTCGACCCAGGCTCGCGTGCTCGACCTGTTCATCGACATCCAGGAGCGCACCGGCGTCGCCTACCTCTTCGTGACGCACGACCTCGCGGTGGTGCGGCACGTCAGCCACCGGGTCGCCGTGATGTACCGCGGCGAGATCGTCGAGTCCGGCGACGGCGAGCGCGTCACCTCGCGTCCCGAGCACCCGTACACGCAGCGCCTGTTCATGGCCGCGCCCGTGCCCGACCCCGACAAGCAGCAGGAGCGCCGCATCGCCCGGCGCGCCCTGCTCGCCTCCGAGGCGGCCGCCGGCGCCGTCTGACGACTCGGATGCCGCAGCCCGGCCCAGCCCGTGGGTGGCGGGCTGCGGCATCCGTCCTCTTTGATCCTTCTCTGAGAAAGAACCTGCCCCGATGACCGACATCGCCACGCACCCCGACGCGGTGCGCCACCTCGTGCCGCTGCTCGAGCGCCTGACACTCGAGCAGAAGGCGGCGCTCGTGCAGGGCGCCGACTTCTGGACCACCGTCCCGCTTCCCGAGATCGGCCTGCGCGCGATGACGCTGTCGGACGGCCCCGCGGGCGTCCGCGGGCCACGGTGGGACGAGCGCGAGCCGTCGCTCAACCTGCCGTCGGGGTCGGCGCTGGCCGCGTCGTGGGATGTCGACCTGGCGTACCGGTACGGGGCGGCCGCGGCATCCGAAGCCCGGCGCAAGGGCGTGGACGTGGTGCTCGGCCCGACGATCAACCTCCATCGCTCGCCGCTCGGCGGCCGCCACTTCGAGTGCTTCAGCGAAGACCCCGAGCTCAGCGCCGAACTCGCCGCCGCGTATGTGCGCGGCCTGCAGGACAACGGGGTCGCGGCCACGCCCAAGCACTATGTCGCCAACGACTCCGAGACCGACCGCTTCACCGTCGACGTCCGCGTCCGCGAGCGGGCGCTGCGCGAGCTCTACCTCGTGCCGTTCGAGCGCGCCGTCGAGGCGGGCGCCTGGACGCTCATGAGCGCCTACAACGCGGTCGACGGCGTGACCATGACCGAGAACGACCTGCTCGAGACGCCGCTCAACTCGGAGTGGGGCTTCGACGGCGTCGTGATCAGCGACTGGACCGCCGTGCGCTCGCTCGACGCGGTGACCGCCGCGCAGGACCTCGCGATGCCGGGCCCCGCCCCCGCGTGGGCCGATCTCGTCGCCGCGATCCGCGACGGCCGTCTGAAGGAGTCCGATCTCGACCGCAAGGTGCTGCGCCTGCTGCTGCTCGCGGGGCGGGTCGGCGCGCTCGGCGACGCTGCTCCCGTGGAGCCCGCGCCGCTCGATGGGCCCGCGTTCGCCCGTGCCGCCGCCATCGAGGGCACCGTGCTGCTGCACAACGCGGGTGTTCTGCCCCTGGATGGCCCCTCCCTCGGTCGCGTCGCCGTCATCGGCCAGAACGCCCGCGAGGCCCGGACCCAGGGCGGCGGCAGCGCCACGGTGATCCCGGAGGCCGTCGTCTCGCCGCTCGACGCGATCCGCGCCGCGGTGCCGGGCGCCGACGTGCGGTACGAGATCGGCGCCGTCGTGCAGGAGGGCGTCGCCGAGATCCCGCTGGCACAGCTTCGCAACCCGGCGACGGGTGAGGCGGGCATGCGCGTCGCGTTCTTCGACGCCGAGGGCACCGAGCTCTTCGCCGAGAACCGCCGCTCGACCGCGCTCGTCTGGTTCGGGGGCGACGCCCCCATCGCGGCGAGCGCGACGGTCGTGTTCGAGACGCTCTATACCCCTGCCGAGACCGGCGAGATCGAGCTCGGCTTCGCCGGCGCCAACCCGGGCCGGCTGTTCGTCGACGAGCGCCTGGTGCTCGACGACGCGCCCGTCATCGAGGGTTCCGACCTCGGCGCCGCGTTCCTCAACCCGCCGTCGATCACGGCGACCGTCGCCGTCGAAGCGGGTCGCGAGACGGCGGTCCGCGTCGAGTTCACCCGCGCCGCCGCCGGCGCCTTGTCGGGCGCGCTCAGCGCCACGCTCGGCATCGCCCCCGAGCGCACCGACCCCGCACAGCTCATCGCCCGCGCCGTGGCGGAGGCCGCGGCATCCGATGTCGCCATCGTGGTCGTCGGCACCAACGCGAAGGTCGAGTCGGAGGGCTACGACCGCACGAGCCTCGACCTGCCCGGTCACCAGGACGACCTGGTGCGCGCCGTGGCGGCGACCGGCACACCGACCGTGGTCGTGGTCAATGCCGGCTCGCCGGTGGTGCTGCCGTGGGCCGGCCAGGTCGCGGCGATCGTGCAGGGGTACTTCGGCGGGCAGGAGTTCGGGCACGCGATCGCCGACGTGCTCACCGGTGCCGCTGAGCCGGGCGGGCGCCTCCCCACCACCTGGCCGGCAGCGCTCGCCGACGTGCCGGTCACCGAGGTGGTGCCCACCGACGGTCGCCTCGAGTACCGCGAGGGTCTGCACATCGGCTATCGCGCATGGCTGAAGGCGGATGCCGAGCCGGCGTTCCCGTTCGGCCACGGCCTCGGCTACACGACATGGAGGTGGGATGCCGCGCAGCGCGTGGGCGACACCGTCGAGGTGACGCTCGCCAACACCGGGGACCGCGCCGGCAAGCAGGTCGTGCAGGTGTACGCCGAGCGCGGCGACTCCGCCGTGGAGCGTCCTGTGCGCTGGCTCGTGGGATTCGCGACGGTGCACGCCGCCGCCGGCGAGACCGTCACCGCCGTCATCCCGGTGCCGTCGCGACGCCTCGCGCACTGGGCCGGCGAGTGGGTCGTGGAGCCCGGGGACTACACGCTGCGCGCCGGCAGCTCGGTCGCCGACCTGCCGCTTACCGTGAACTGGACCGCCGCGCAGTAGCGGCTGCGCTTCGCCGACGAGAGGAACGCGATGGACCACGTGACCGCCGACCACCTGCAGGGACGTGCCGACGGGCGTCTGGACGAGATCGTTGCGCGCCTCGACGGATTCCTCGCCGCCGACCCGGACCTGTCCTTCCAGGTCGCGGCGTTCCACCAGGGTGACCCCGTGCTCGACGCGTGGGGCGGCCCCCACCTGGCCGAGGACTCGGTCATGGTGCCCTACTCCGTCACGAAGAACACGATCGGGCTGTCCATCGGCCTGCTAGTCGAGCGCGGCGAGCTGGATCTCGATGAGCGGGTCGCGCACTACTGGCCGGAGTTCGCCGCGAAGGGCAAGCATCGCGTCACCGTGCGGCAGCTGCTGTCGCATCAGGCGGGGCTTCCGCAGGCCACGCCGCCGCTGACCTGGGCGGAACTGCTCGACGACCATGCGGCCGCCGACCGGCTCGCCGCGACGTGGGCGTTCTGGCAGCCGGGAAGCGCGTTCGGCTACCACGCGGTGACGATCGGCAACCTCGGCACGGAGCTCGTCTACCGCGTCACCGGGCGCACCCTGCATCAGTTCTACGAGCAGGAGATCCGTGCGCCGCACGCCATCGACTTCTACCTCGGGCTTCCGCCCGGTCACGAATCCCGCCGTGTTCCGGTGCTGCCGATGATCCGGCCGGTCTCCGACACCACGCAGACGCAGCCGACCGCCCTCGGCCTGCACACGTGGGTCACACCCGGCCCGCAGGTCGATCTCGCCAACGAGGAGGCGAGCTGGCGCTACGGCCACCCGGCGGGTTCGGGCACCGGCACGGCGCGCGGTCTCGCCCGCCTCTTCGCCGCCGCGACGACGGGGGTCGAGGGTGCGGCGCCGTTCCTCTCGGCCGACACCGTGGCGCAGATCGGCCAGCAGCAGGTGCACGGCTTCGACGAGGTGCTGGGCCTCCCCGACCGCGCGCACGCGATCATCTTCCAGAAGTCCACCGCCACGGTGCCCTTCGGCGGGCCGCGGGCATTCGGCCATGACGGCGCGATGGGTGCGCTCGCGTGCGTCGACCCCGACACCGGACTCGCCTTCGCCTGGACGATCGCGCGGGGCGCGTGGCCCGGAGGCGCGGACCCCCGTGCCGTCGCTCTCGCCCGAGAGCTCGGCATCCTGCTCTCGTCCTGACCGTTTCTCGCCCTGACCACCCCGGGAGCACTCCGTGACCACGCTGTACAACCCCCTGATCAACGGCTTCCATCCGGACCCGAGCGTCGTCGCGGTCGACGGCGTCTACTACCTCGCGACCTCGACGTTCGAATACCTGCCCGGCATCCCGATCCACCGCTCCACCGACTTCGAATCGTGGGAGCTGGTCGGGCATGTCGCCACGCGTCCGGGGCAGCTGGCGGTCGAGGAGGTGCCGACGGCAGGCGGCGCGTGGGCGCCGACGATCCGCCACCGCGATGGCGTGTTCCACCTGGTCATCACGGATGCGATGGGGCGCGGGATGCTGCACTTCACCGCGACGGATGCCGCCGGCCCATGGAGCGACGGCGACCTCATCCGAAAGGTCGACGCTTCCGGCTCGATCGACGGCATCGACCCCGACATCGCGTGGGATGCCGACGGCACGGCGTACATCACCTTCTCGGGCCTCCTCCTCGGCGGCGAGCAGGCGGGGCAGCATCTCGGCATCCAGCAGGTCAAGGTCGATCTCGACAGCCACCTCGCGCTCGAGGAGCCCCGCTCGCTGTGGTCGGGCACCGGCGGCGGGTTCCCCGAGGCGCCACACCTGTATGACGTGGACGGGCGGTGGTACCTCATGATCGCCGAGGGTGGCACCGAGCGTGGCCACGGCATCTCGATCGCCCGCGGCGACTCGCCCGAAGGACCGTTCGAGACCGCCCCGCAGAACCCGCTGGTGACCGCGCGGGGCACCACGCGCCCGGTGCAGAACACCGGCCACGGAGACCTCGTCGTCGGGCCCGACGGCGACTGGCTCTGTGTACTGCTGGGAGTGCGACCGCGCAGCATGACGCGGGCGTTCTCCGCTCTGGGACGCGAGACGTTCGTGACGAACGTGCGCTGGCAGCCCGACGGCTGGCCGGCGATCGACCCGGTGCTGCTCCGCCCGCGGCCCGGCACCCGCGTCGACATCGGGTTCGCACCGGATCGCGAGCTCGACGGCGAGTGGATCGCCGTGCGCGCGCTTCCCGCCGCGCACGCGGACCTTGCGGCGCGGCCGGGCCGAATGACCCTCCGTGCCGACGGGTCGACGCTCGACGATCCGCGGCCGGTGTTCGTCGGTCGCCGTCAGGAGCACCTCACGAACGCCGTCACGGTCACCGTGGACGTCGCTGAGGGGGTCGGCGGCCTCGCCGTGCGCTACGACGAGCGCTTCCACGTCGAGATCGAGGCGGGCGCCGGCGAGATCGTGGGCAGAGCCTGCATCGGCGGTCTCGTGCAGGAGTGGCGCGCGCCGTTCGACGGCGACACGCTCGACCTCCACCTCGAGTCCCGCAAGCCCGCGGGAGCGCAGGGCTTCCCCCGCACGAGCGACGTCTTCCACCTCGCTGCGACCGTCGACGGCGAGCGCATCGAGCTCGGCGAGGTCGACGGCCGGTTCCTGTCGTCGGAGACCGCCGAGTCCTTCACCGGCCGCGTCATCGGCGTCTACGCCGTCGCCGGCGAGATCGCCGTCGAGCGCTGGATCGCCGAGGGCGACGACGACTGACGGATGCCGCGCTCGGCGCTCGTCGCCGTCACAGCACCCCGGCGACCCCGGCGCGGTTCGGGGGTCGCAACACGCGGCATCCCACCCCTCGTAACGGCATGTCGTGCCACCCGAAGTCGGACCCCGGCCGTTCGCGGGGCGCAACACGCGGCATCCCACCCCTCGTAGCGGCACGTCGCGCCACCCGAAGCCCGACCCCGGCCGGGAGGAGCTAGGCGGCGGTGACGGTGAGGATCACGCGCTGATACGCCTTGAGCGGGTGCTCGGCGGCCTGGTCGGATGCCTCGGCGATGACGTGGATCGTCTCGCCGGGGTTCGCGTCCGCCGGCACGAGCACGGTCGTCTCGGGCTCCTCGACGGCCGCGAGCGCGGCATCCGCCGCGCACGTCCCGGCCTCGCGGTAGATCCACCAGCGCACCCGCACGGGGTCACCGTCGGGGTCGTCGACCACGGCGGTCAGCGGCACCTCGACCCCTGCGCGCACCTCGAGATCGGTGCCCTGCGCGATCCTCAGCCGGGGGTGATGGTTGGAGTCTGCGAAGCGCGACGACACCGTCCACCGCAGCCGCGCGGCGAAGTCGGCCTGGGCGTCGGCGAACCAGCGCACGACAGACCCTTCGTCGCCGGCGGGACCGCCGCTCGCCCAGTCAGAACCCGGATCGAAGGCGGCGTCGGCGAGACCCCACGTGTCCGCGCCGTCGGCGGTCCGCTCGTACCTGCCGCCCCATCCGCCATAGGACGGGTGCTCATGCGCGCGCAGGCTGGGAACCAGCAGGTTGAGCATGTTCGTGGTGTCGCCCTCCGAGATCCACTCGCCTGCCGGCTGCGGCGGGATCCACACCTTGTATCCCTGCGCACGCAGCTCGTCGGCCGACTGCCCTGAGAGGTGGAAGTAGTCGGTCATGTCGCCCGGCACCATCTGGCGTCCGTCGCCCCAGACCCGGTACAACGCGCCCAGGGGGCCGACGCCCGTCACGTTCTCGCGCATCCAGTCCGCGCCCAGCAGTCGCTGATCGTCCGGTCCGAGCGTCATCCGTGCCATGTACCCCCACGCCAGCGTCGCGACCTCGATCACGCGGATGCCGGGCCAGACCTGTGAGATGTACTCGTCGTAGGTGGTGTCCTGCGAGGCGAACTTGGTGATCACGGCCTTCGCCGACACCTGGGCGCGCACCCTCTCCCACTCATCCGACCCCCGGAAGCGCTCCTCGATGGACAGGAGCGCGCGGGCGACCGTGCTGGGGCCGGCCCACAGCTGCAGGAACAGCGGACCGGGGCGATCGTCGAGCAGCGCGTCGGCGATGAGGTTCGAACCCGGCGACTCGTGCGAGATGTCGCCCTCGAAGTCCACGTTGCCTTCGCGGATCACCGAGCGCAGCCGCTCCGCACTCGGGTAGCGAGGATCGTGCACCACGAGGTTCGCGTGCACCTCGGCATACGCGTCGACCGCGTCGTCGATGAACCTCTCGCCCGGCGCCCAGCGCCACGACGTCTGCGGCTCGTCGTACTCGCGGTCCGGGAGGAAGAACGTCGTGCCCGCGCCGTCGCCCCGCCAGTGGAACCGGCTCGAGGCATAGATGAGGCCCTCGATCTCGAGCTCGTTGCTGTACAGCAACAGCCGGATCATCGAGTTGAGGTCGTCGAGCTCGGGATCGGCGGTGACGATCGTCCGCGGCCGGGCCGGGGCGGTGCCCGGCGGCGTGGCGTGGCGTGTGGTGGTCATGAGACGCCTCCCTGCCAGCGCTCGAACTCAGCGAGCTTCAGGTACATGTCCTCGAACATCAGTCGCGTGTCGACCCACGTGTAGACCCGCATCGGGCGAGCACCCGCAGCGTCGCTGTACGTCCCGTCCACCCCGAGGGTAGGCGTCGGGCGCGCGACGTAACGGCTCGAGGACGGATCCGGCTCGAACACCGACTGCAGCGCGGTGAGCAGCACCAGCGGCGAGTCGCCGAGGGCGTACGTCTCCGATGCTCCGCCCAGGTGCGGGGCGACCATCGCGCACACGTAGGCCACTTCGTCGTACAGGTAGCGGCCGAGCGGACCCGCCGCCGCGACGCGGACGCGCAGCTCGGCATCCGACACGAGACACTGCCGGTAGACGTCCCGGGGCACCTGCCACAGCGGGATCGTCGAGTCGGTGAACACGACCTCCCCGGCGACCGGATCGATGAGCAGGTTGTACTCGATCGGCATGGCGTTCGGCGGGGGCACCGCGAGGCCTTCGTGCTCTCCGCCGCCGATCCACACGAGCGTCAGGCGCTCCGCGATGCGAGGCTCCGTGAGATATGCCGAGGCGATGTCGGTGAGGCCGCCGCCGGCGACGTAGAACAGCGGACTCGAGATGTCGTCCCGCAGGGCCTCGGCGATGATCGCGTCGACGGCCGGAGCGGGTCGCGGCGTCGAGCGGTCCTGCAGCGGCTCATCCGACCCGGCGACGACGACCTCGGTGGACGTCAGCCCCATGCGGGCGAAGACGTCCTGGACCACGGCCACGGCGTTCTGCGCGCTGCGGCCGGAAGGATCGAAGGGGTCGTCCGCACGCAGGTGCGAGGCCACCACGAGCCGGATGTCGACACTCGGCGACAGCAGGTGATGAACGAGCTGGTAGAGATCGTCGGGGTCCCCGGCGAAGTCGTTGTCGATGATGACACGCGCCCGCGGCGGGCCGGCGGGCGGGATCTGCTGCCAGGGCGTCTCGCCGAGACTCCACTGGTGCACGCGGGCGGGGTGCTGCTCCCCCGTCGGAATCCTCGTCATCGTCGACTTCCCTCTCGTCGCTGCGTCACGATCGATCTCGTCGGCAACTGTAACACCGGTTGACCAATCCGCCCGGCCACGGCGAAGGCGGAGCGAGTTCAGCGCGCCTCGCGCACTCCCACGCGCTCGAGGTGCGCGTTCGTGAAGCGGCCCTCGGGGTCGAGGCGCTCGAACACCGCGCGCGCGTCCGCGAGGCGCGGGTGGACCCGCTCCATCGCGGCACGGTCGAAGCCGTGCAGCTTGCCCCAGTGCGGCCGGGCGCCGAACGGCGCGAGCGCCGACTCGATGCGCCCGAGCGCGGCCGCCACCTCGTCGGGGTGGTTCAACCACGTGAAGTGGATGATCACGACGTCCCGACGGTATGCCGGGCTCAGCCACAGCTCGTCGGCGGCGGCGGTGCGCAGCTCGGTCCAGATGAGATGGGGACGGATGCCGTCACCGAGCGCGCGCACCGCGTTCAGCGCCGCGGGCGCATCTGCGCGGGCGACGAAGTACTCGCTCTGGATCTCGTCGCCGAACGACGGCTGGGCGTCGAGGCGGAAGTGGGGCAGCCGCAGCATCCACGGTCCGGGGACGCCGGCGAGCTCGGTGACGTTGTCCTCGACGCCGAGCGGCGAGTCGCCGGTGAGCGCACGGACGCCGTCGAAGATCGCGTCCGGCACGACGTCGTCGTCGGCCTCGAGCCGCGTCTTGATCCACACGTAGCCGACGGACGGCTCCTCCCACCGCGAGAACACCGACACGCTGTAGCCGGCGGAGGTGATCTCGTCGTAATGGGCGAGCGCGGCGTCCCAGCTGACTCCGGTGTAGATGTCCTGCCGGACGCGGAACGACGGCTGGATGTCGAGCGTCAGCGACACGACGATGCCGTACGCGCCGAGACCGACCACGAGCGCGTCGAAGTCGGGGTCTCCGCGACGCACGTCCTGCACGTCGGCGTCGGCGCCCACGTAGCGCAGCGCACGGACCGATGCCGACAGCACCTGGTTGGTATCACCCGAGCCGTGCGTGCCGGTCGCCGTCGCACCCCCGACGTTGATGTGCGGGAGCGAGCCCATGTTCCGCAGGGCCCAGCCGCGATCGTCGAGCCACATCGCCAGCACCCCGTAGCGGATGCCGGCCGGCACGGTGACCGTCTGCGCGGCCTCGTCGAGCTCGAACTCGGCGGGGAAGCCGGTCACGTCCACGAGCGTGCCGGTGGTGTCGGGCAGGTCGGTGAACGAATGGCGCGTGCCCAGCGCGCGGACGCGCCCCGGCTCGCGGAGCACCCGCCGCACATCGTCGACCGATGTCGCCTCGACGATCCGCGGTGCGGTGTACTCGTAGGTTCCAGCCCAGTTGCGCGCCACGGCGACTCCTCTGCTTCTCGACGGCTTCGATGCTCGAAACCGGCACCTCTGGATACAGCGCTCAGGGAGCGGCTTCGGCGGCCAGGCGTTGCGATGCGGTCGCCATGTGCGTCGCCATGGCGGAGGCCGCGGCATCCTCGTCTCCGGCCTCGATCGCCCGGAAGACGGCGCCGTGCTCGTCGATCGCGATGCGCGCCTCGGCGTCGTCGTGCACGGCGCGATCCGCGTACACCTGCAGCAGCGAGCGCACGACGTGCAGCAGATCGACGAGCGTGTCGTTGCCGGCGGCGGTGGCGAGCGCGTTGTGGAAGTCGAGGTCGGCGCGGGCGAACGCCCGGAGGTCGCTGACGCCGGTGCGCATGCGGGCGAGCGAGTGAGAGAGCGAGGACAGATCGGATGCCGCAGCCCGGCCGGCCGCGAGCCGGGCGACGTAGATCTCGAGCCCCGACCGCAGCTCGAGCAGCTCGGCGGTGTTCTTGCTGCCGATCAGCAGGCCCCACCGCAGCGTCTGCGGCAGCAGCTCGCTGGCGGTGCCCCGCAGGTAAGTGCCCGAGCCCGGGCGGACGTCGACGATGCCCAGGATCTCCAGTGCGGCGAGCGCCTCGCGCACCGCCGATCGCCCGACACCCAGCGTGGACGCAAGCTGGCGTTCGGGCGGCAGCCGGGTGCCGGCTTCCAGATCGCCGCTCGTGAAGAGGTCCATGAGCCGTCGTGCGACCTCCGACACCGGCGTGCCGCTGGGCAGCGCGCCGAGCGCGGCGGTGATCTCGGCCGAGCGGTCGTCGGGGTAGGCGGGCATGCGAACAACCTACGGCAGTCGCGGCATCCGCGGGATTGCTTTCGGTCAACCGGTTTGTCACACTGTGGTCAGGCGACGTGAGTCGCCTTTCTCACGGCGACGTGAGAAAGCGTTTCCTGATACTCGACGACGAGAGGCGATCACGATGAAGTTCCGGAGCAGGAAGCTCATGGCAGGTACGGCGGGAGTGGCTCTGGCGGCCCTCGTCGGGTTGACGGGTTGCGCTTCGAGCGCCCCGAGCAGCGCGCAGCCCACCCTCGATCCCGACGAGGACGTGTCGATCACCTTCACGTTCTGGGGCAACGACGTGCGCGCCGAGCTGTACAACGAGGCCATCGCCGTCTTCGAGGAGCAGCACCCCAACATCGACGTCGACATCATCTTCCTGGCGCCCGCCGATTACTGGGAGAAGCGTCAGATCGAGGCCGCCGGCAAGGGGCTGCCCGATGTCGTGACCATGGACCTGGCCTACCTGCGGCAGTACTCGCAGAGCGGATCGCTGCTCGACCTCGAGCCCTACCTGGGCACGATCATCCAGACCGATCCGATCGATCCCCAGGTGCTGTCGGCCGGGGTCGTGGACGACGTCACCACCGCCGTGCCTCTGTCGACCAACTCGTGGGGGATGTTCCTCAACACCACGCTGCTCGAAGAACTCGGCGTCGAGCCCTTCACCGACGGCACGTGGGACGACTACTACGACTGGGTCGCCGAGGTCAGCGACGCCGCGAAGGCCGCGGGCGTCGACGTCTGGGGCGGCGTGGATCCGACCGGGCGCATCGAGAACTTCGAGCTGCAGCTGCGCGCCGAGGGCGACAACCTGTTCGACGAGGACGGAACACCCGGCTTCGACGAGGAGCGGCTCGCGGAGTTCTGGGACTCGGCCTCCGCGCAGCGCGAAGCGGGGCAGCTCGTGCCGCAGCAGCGCATCGCCGAAGTGCAGCCGCTCACCGCGTTCGACAGCGCCCTGAGCGCGAGCGACGCCACATGGGACAACACCGGCGCCGGCTTCCTGGGGAACCTGGGCGAAGGCTACGAGATCCAGCTGATCGCTCCCCCGCTCTCGGTCGAGGACGGCAAGGACCTCTATCTCAAGGCGTCGCAGATGTACTCGATCGCCGCGAATTCCGAGCACCCCGCGGCGGCGGCGACGCTGATCGACTTCCTCATCAATTCGCCGGAGTCGGGCGAGATCTTCGGCACCAACCGCGGGCTGCCGGCATCCGAGACGGCGCGCGAGTCCGCGAACCTCGATGAGCTCAGCCAGACCATCGCCGACTACGAGGCCTCCATCGCCGACCGCCTGGGCGAGGCGCCGCCGGTGCCGATCGTCGGCTACGGCTCGCTGCACGAGAAGTTCCGCGAGCTCAGCGAGGAGATCAACTTCGGCACGATGACGGTCGACGATGCGGTGTCGCAGTTCTTCGCCGAGATGGACGTCGTCATCAGCAGCCAGTAGGCGGAGGCGCGGAGGCCGGCCGGCGCGGCCGGCCTCCGCATCCCTTCGCCCGCACAGTCCCTGTCCCACCCATTTCGAGGAGCTTCGCGTGCCTGCGTCCCACCCTCTCGGCCACGCCCCGGCGGCGCGGCCGTCCCTGGGCATCCAAGGGCCGGTCGTCGCCTTCCAGGACCCGTGGTCGGGCGCCGCCTCGGACACGATCATGCGCACCGGAACCGGCATCCCGATCCCTTCGCAGGATGCGGCGCCCACCCCCGGCGAGTTCGTGGAGGCACTGCGCGAGCTCGGTGCCGACTTCTACGTGCACCACGTCGTTCCCACCGCGCGCGATCACGCGGCACTGCTGCGCGACCTCGACGATGCCGGGATCGACGTCGTGCTGGGCAACGAATACGGCAACATCAACGGCCCGTATGCCGAGGGCACCAACCGCTACGACGTGCCGACGGAGCTGGTTCGGGATGCCGCGGCCTCGGGCCGGCTCGCCGGCGTGCTGTACGACGAGCCCGAGCACCTCCAGATCCACGCCGACCAGTACCGCACGGACGCCCACCTGCCCCATTTCGGGCAGACCGACGGGCTCGGCGCCGAGGACGCGGTCGCCATGATCGACGCCACGGTCCGGTGCATCGTGCACGATGTCGACGCCGCCGTCGCCGACTCCGGGGCCGCGGCGGTGCCGGTGCTGGCGGAGCAGGTGTTCCCGGTGATGTTCCACACCCTCGCGCGGGCCGGGATGACGCCGGCGCCCAAGGTGATGAAGGAGTCCTTCCAGCCTCTGCAGCTGGGCACGGCGCTCGGCGCGGCGCGGCAGTACGACCGCGAGCTCTGGATCTGCGCCGACCTGTGGGGTCCCGACATCGGCCCGTGGCTGACGCGCGCCCCGGGCTTTCCCGGCCACTCCCCCGCCGAGTTCGCCTCCGCGCTGCGGCTCGCCTACCTGTTCGGGCCCACCCGGCTGTTCGTCGAGAACATCGACGTGCTGGTCCGCCATCGCGGCGGGGGCGCCTTCGAGCGCACTGCCCACGGCGAGGTGTGGCGGGAGTTCGTGCACGACTTCGTGCCGCGGCATCCGCTGCGCTGGAGCCATCGCGACGCGCGCGCCGACATCGCGCTCGTGCACGCCGACGACAGCGACTTCGGGCGGGGTCACCGGCCGTTCGGCAACCGCGGAGCGACGGCACCCGCCACCTCGCGCAGCGTCTTCGCCGCCTGGCACGCGCTGAGTCACGGTCAACTCCCCGATCACGGCAGCTGCCTGCACATCCCGGGCTACGACTTCCCCCGCCATCAGCTGAACGCGGTCGAACGATCACACTTCCCGCTCGAGGCGGGAGCCACCGCGCAGACGCACCTGCACGGTCTCTTCCAGGCGACGCGGAGCGTTCTCGTGTTCGACGAGCATGTATGCGCGGATCAGTTGACGGATGCCGGCCTCATCGTCGTCGCCGGCAGCAGGCTGCCGCGGGCCACGGTCGGCGCACTCCGCGCCCGGGCGCAGGCGGGTGCGACGGTGCTGATCGCCTCCTGGCTCTGCCCTGCTGACGACACGGCAAGCGGACCGGTGGGACGGGGCAGCTGGGGGGTGTACGACAGCTTCGCCGACGATGATGCGCAGGAGGCGATCGCCGCCCACGCCGGCCCGCCGGACGTCTGGACCCAGCGCTTCGGCGACGTCGAAGTGCGGATCCGTGCGGCAGACACGGGAGGCGAGACGCTCGACTTCGAGATTGCTGACGCCGCGCGCCCGCGGATCGGCTGAGCCGCGGCATCCGACATTCCGTCTTGCAATTGGTCAACCGGTTTGCCACAATAGCTGGCGTAACCCACCTCGATCACCGTCGATGAGCAGGAGTCACCGTGGACCAGAATCAGACCGTCGCCGACGCGCCGCCCGTCGCGCGTTCCGCGATCCGGAAGGTGTCGACACGTCTCGTGCCGTTCGTGGCGCTGATGTTCTTCATCAATTACCTCGACCGCACCGCGATCGGCTTCGCCGCCCCCAACGGCATGAACGAGGACCTCGCACTCAGCGCCGCCCAGTTCGGGTTCGCGTCCGGTGTCTTCTTCATCGGCTACATCCTGCTCGAGGTGCCCTCCAACCTGGCTCTGCACAAGTTCGGCGCGCGACGCTGGCTCTCCCGCATCATGGTCAGCTGGGGCATCGTCGCACTGCTGTTCACGTGGGTGCAGAACTTCGAGCAGCTCGTCGTGCTGCGCTTCCTGCTCGGCGTGGCCGAGGCCGGGTTCTTCCCCGGGGCGATCCTCTTCCTCAGCCTGTGGGTGCCCGCGCAGTACCGCGGCCGCATCCTCATGCTCTTCTACCTCGCGCAGCCGCTCACGACCGTCATCGGCGCCCCGCTCGCCGGCTGGCTCATCCAGCAGCACGGCGCCTTCGGCCTTGAGGGCTGGCGCTTCATGTTCCTCGGTGTGGCGATCCCCGCCATCGTCGTCGGCGTCATCGCCTGGTTCTACCTCAAGGACAAGCCGGCCGATGCGAAGTGGCTGACGCGCGACGAGCAGGTCTGGCTCACCGACGCCCTGCAGAAGGAGACGTCGGCGACGCAGAAGAAGGAGCACGGCCACGTCTCGGCGCGCTTCGCCTTCAAGAGCGGACGCGTGTGGGTGCTCTCGTTCATCTACTTCGGCTTCATCTACGGCCTCTACGCGCTCGCCTTCTTCCTGCCGACGATCATCGAGGGCTTCCAGTCGCAGACGGGCCAGACCTTCGACACGCTGCAGAAGGGCCTCATCACCGCGATCCCGTACCTGCCGGCCGCGATCGTCATGTACTTCTGGTCGCGCGACGCGTCCAAGCGAGGCCTCAAGACGTGGCACATCGCGGGTCCTGCGATCGCCGGTGCGATCAGCATCCCGCTCGCGCTCTTCGCCGGCTCACCCGCGGCGACCATCGCGGTCATCACCATCACCGCGTGCGCGATCTTCGCCGCCCTGCCGAACTTCTGGACGCTGCCCACGCGCTTCCTCACCGGGGCCGCCGCGGCCGCGGGTGTCGCGCTGATCAACACGATCGGCAACCTGGCGGGCTTCTCCGCGCCGTTCGTCACCGGCGCCGTGCACGACTGGACCGGCGGGTACGAGGTGCCGATGTTCATCGTCGGGTTCGTCATGCTCGTGTCGGCGGTGCTCATGGTGCTGCTCGCGCGCAGCAACCGCATCAACCCGGTCACCGTCGACGAGACGGCGACCCCGACCGCGGCCGCGACCGGCGCTGCCGGGACGGACGCGGCGGCGACCGACGCGCCGGCCGTCGATGCGGCCGCCCTGCGTGCCGCGGCCGACCCGAAGGGCGACGCACGATGACGCGATTGTGGAACGAGCCGGCCGACTTCGCCGATGAGATGATCGACGGCTTCGTCGCGGCGAGCGGGCGCCACGTGCGCCGCGTCCCCGGCGGCGTCGTGCGGTCGACGACCTCGCCCGCGGGGCAGGTAGCCGTCGTGATCGGGGGCGGTTCGGGCCACTACCCGGCGTTCGGCGGGCTCGTCGGTCCCGGCCTCGCGCACGGCGCGGCGATGGGCAACCTCTTCGCCTCGCCCTCGACGCAGCAGGTGCACGCGGTCGCGAAGGCCGCCGACAACGGCGGCGGTGTGTTCTTCACCTACGGCAACTACGCCGGCGACGTCCTCAACTTCGACGCGGCGCAGGAGCGCCTCCGCGCCGAGGGCATCGCGTGCGAGACGGTCACGGTGACCGATGACATCTTCAGCGCCACGGCCGACGAGAAGCACAAGCGCCGCGGCATCGCCGGCGACCTCACGGTGTTCCGCATCGCGGGTGCGGCCGCCGCGGCCGGCGCGGACCTGGCCGAAGTCACCCGGCTTGCCCAGCACGCGAACGAGCGCACGCGCTCGTTCGGAGTCGCCTTCACCGGCTGCACGCTGCCCGGCGCCGATCACCCCCTGTTCACGGTTCCCGAGGGCCGAATGGCGATCGGCCTCGGCATCCACGGCGAACCGGGCGTCGACGAGACGGGCATCCCCACGGCCGACGGTCTCGCGGAGCTGCTCGTCGAGAAGCTCCTCGCGGAGGTGCCGGAGGGGGTCGACGCGGTCCGGGGGGCCCGCGTCGTCCCGATCCTCAACGGCCTCGGCTCGTTGAAGTACGAGGAGATGTTCGTCGTCTACCGGCGCATCGCCCAGCTGCTGACGGATGCCGGGATCGAGATCGTCGACCCGCACGTCGGCGAGTACTGCACCAGCTTCGACATGGCCGGCACCTCGCTGACGCTGTTCTGGCTCGACGACGCGCTGGCGTCGCTGTGGGAGTCCCCCGTCGACACTCCGGCCTACCGGCGGGGATCGGTCGCACCGCAGGAGCGGTCGGATGCGGCGGCCACGGCCGACATCGCCGACGTCATCGAACCCGGCGACGAGGCATCCCGTGCCGTCGCCATCACCGTGCTGGCCGCTGTGCGCACGATCGCCGAGACCGTGGACGTCCACGCCGACGAGCTCGGCCGGCTCGATGCGATCGCCGGCGACGGCGACCACGGCATCGGCATGCAGCGCGGTTCGCACGCCGCACTGGCCGCCGCCGAGACGGCGGTGGCTGCCGGAGCCGGCGCCCGCACCACGCTCACGCGGGCTGCCGACGCATGGGCGGACAAGGCCGGCGGAACCTCGGGTGCGCTGTGGGGTGTGATCCTGCACGCGATCGCGGCGAAGCTGGGCGACGAGGGCCGGCCCGAGGCACCGGCGGTGGCGGCCGGCGTCGCGGCCGGATCACGCGGCGTCACCGACTACGGCAAGGCCGAGGTCGGCGACAAGACGCTCGTGGACGCGCTCGTGCCCTTCACCGCGACGCTGACCCAGGCCGTCGACGCGGGTGCGAGTCTCACCGACGCGTGGCGGAGTGCCGCGGATGCCGCGACCCGCGCCGCCGCGGCGACCGCCGACCTGCTGCCGCGCATGGGTCGCGCCCGGACGCACGGCCAGAACAGCGTGGGCACGCCGGACCCCGGCGCGATCTCGCTCGCGCTGATCGTGACCGCCATCGGAGAAACACTCGCCGGCGACATCGCCGGCACCGCAACCGTCGAGACCGCAATGAAGGAGAACGCTCATGGCACAGCCTGAGACCACCCAGCCCCTGCGCATCGTGATCGGGGCCGACGACGCCGGCTTCGACTACAAGGAGATCCTCAAGAAGGACCTCGAGCAGAATCCCGGCGTCGCCTCCGTCGTCGATGTGGGCGTGGACGCCGACGGCCACACCCCGTATCCGCGGGTCGCGATCGAGGCGGCCCAGCAGGTCGCGGCCGGCACGGCCGACCGTGCGCTGCTGATCTGCGGCACGGGCCTGGGCGTCGCGATCGCGGCGAACAAGGTGCCCGGCATCCGCGCCGTCACCGCCCACGACTCCTACTCCGTCGAGCGCGGTGTGCTCTCCAACAACGCACAGGTGCTCACGATGGGCCAGCGCGTCGTCGGCGTCGAGCTCGCCCGGCGGCTCGTGCGCGAGTGGCTGACCTACCGCTTCGACACGTCGTCGGCCTCGGCCGAGAAGGTCGCCGTCATCGACCAGTTCGAGACCACGGGCTCCTGCTGATGTCTGCGCCGGTCACGGTCGGGGTGAGCCTGAAGACGTACTTCGGGCACGAGCGGGCGCGCGCCTGGTTCGCCGAGGTGGCGACGCGCGCGGCCGCGCACCCCGCCGTGACCGCCGGCGACGTGCAGTTCTTCGTCATCCCGACCTACCTGCAGATCCCGGCTGCGCTGGACGCCTTCGCCGGCACCCCGGTGCTGGTCGGCGCGCAGGACGTCTCGGAGTTCCCGCCGGGCGCGTACACCGGCGAAGTCACCGCCGCCGAGCTGGCCGAGGTCGGCGTCGCGGTCGCCGAGATCGGGCACGCCGAGCGCCGCCGGCTCTTCGACGAGACCGACGGCATCACCGCGGCCAAGGCCGCCGCCGCGCTCGCGCACGGCATCACGCCGGTGCTGTGCATCGGCGAGGCCGAGCGGCTGGGCAGTTCCGCCGCAGCGCTCGCAAACGTCGCGCAGCTCGCGGCCAACCTCGCGCACGTTCCCGCCGGCGCGATCATCGTCGCCTACGAGCCGGTGTGGGCCATCGGCGCGGCCGAGCCCGCTCCCGACGACCACATCGCCACGGTGACCCGCGCCCTCCGCGGCGCGGTCGACGCCGACCCGGCCCGTGCCGGCAGCGTCGTCATCTACGGGGGCTCCGCCGGACCCGGGCTGCTGACCCGCCTGGGCGACAGCGTCGACGGCCTGTTCCTCGGCCGCTTCGCCCACGATCCTGACGCCCTGGTCGCCGTGCTCGACGAGGCCGCGGCGTTGGCCGCCCTTCGTCTCGGTCGCCGGCGCTCCCTCGCTCAGGGACCGGATCGTGGGTCGGTCCGGTCGGGCGGGGAGCCCGCACCCGAAGCCCGGTCGCTGAGCGAGCGCCAGCGAGACGAAGCGCGGTCACTCAGCGAGCCCGCACCCGAGACCCGGTCGCTGAGCGAGCGCCAGCGAGACGAAGCGCGGTCATCCAGCGAGCCCGCACCGGACACCCGGTCGCTGAGCGAGCGCCAGCGAGACGAAGCGTCTCCCCCCAGCGGCGGGCGGACGAAGGCATGATCGGCCTCGGCACCTACGCCTTCTTCTGGCAGCACTCCGATCGGGTGCCCCAGCCCCTGTCGCTCGTCGGCGCCTTCGAGGCGACCCGGGCGCTGGGCGTCGACCTGTTCCAGATCTGCGACTACGCCCCGCTGGAGTCGATGAGCGACGCCGAGCTGACGGATGCCGCAGCCGCCGCCCGCGACCTGGGCATCACCATCGAGCTCGGCACGAAGGGCATCGAGCCCGACCGGCTCGCCCGCTTCCTGGATCTCGCCGGCGTCTTCGAGGCACGGCTCGTGCGCAGCATGCTGTACTCGCCCGACACCCGCCCCACGCTCGCCCAGGCCGAGGAGTGGCTGCGCGTCGCACTGCCGGCGTACGAGGCATCCGGAGTGGATCTCGCCCTCGAGACGTACGAGCAGGTCGCAACCGCCGACCTCGTCGCCCTCGTCGAGCGCATCGACAGCCGACGGCTCGGCATCTGCCTCGACCCCGCGAACGTCGTCGCTCGCCTCGAGCTCCCGCGCGACTGCGTCGAGGCCACGGCGGCGCACGTGAAGAACGTGCACGTCAAGGACTTCGCCTTCGCCCGGCAGGACGGCTGGGTCGGCTTCACCTACGGCGGCGCGCCGATGGGCGAAGGCCTGCACGACTACCCCCACCTGCTCGACACCGTCCGGCCCCGCGAGCTGGGACCCGTCAACGAGATCGTCGAGCACTGGCTGTCCTGGCAGACAGACCCCGAGACCACTGTCCGCACCGAGCGGGAATGGACCCGCCGAACCATCGAATATCTGAGGAGCACGACATGAGCACCACCTCGACCGAGACGTACAAGATCGCCGTCGTCGGCGCCGGCGGCAAGATGGGCATGCGCGTGTCCGACAATCTCGTCAGGACGGCCCACCAGGTCGCGTACGTCGAGAACTCGCCCGCGGGCCAGCAGCGCACGATAGACGCGGGCCGTGAGCTGACGGATGCCGCCACCGCCGTCGCGGACGCCGACATCGTCGTCCTCGCCGTGCCCGACCTCGCGCTCGGGCCCGTCACCGCCGACCTGGTGCCGCAGCTGAAGGCCGGCGCGATCGTCCTGACTCTCGACCCGGCGGCCGCGTATGCCGGGCTGCTGACCACGCGCGAGGATGTCATCCAGGCCGTGGCACACCCCTGCCACCCGTCGATCTTCCTGCAGCGCCAGACGCCCGAGGAGTGGGCCGACACCTTCGGCGGCATCGCCGCGCCGCAGGACGCGATCGCCGCCATCGAGTCCGACGACCCGGAGAAGCAGGCGATCGTCGAGGCGACCGTCCGCGCCATCTACGCGCCCGTGATCGACGTCCACTGGGTCACCATCAAGCAGCTCGCGCAGCTCGAGCCGACCCTCGTCGAGACCGTCGCGTGCATGATCGGCGCCCTGCTCAACGAGGCCCTGCAGGAGGCCGTGAACACCATGGGCGTTCCCGAGGCGGCGGCCCGCAGCATCCTGTACGGCCACACGCAGGTCGCCCTCGCCAACGGCCTGCGCGGCGACAACCCGTTCTCGGACGCGTGCCTCATCGCGATGGACTACGGCCGCGAGAGCATCATCAAGGAAGACTGGAAGAAGATCTTCCGCGACGACGAGCTCGACAAGAACCTCGCGCGCATGCTGCACCTGGACAGCATTGAACGCTGAGCGCTCTCGCGCTGAGCAAGTATCGAGCGCTGACCACGAGACCGAGTACCGAGGAGAATCCGTGTCACGACTTCAGGGAAAGACCGCGCTCGTCACCGGGTCGGGCACCGGCATCGGCCGCGCCGTCGCGGAGCGGTTCGCCCGTGAGGGTGCGCGCGTCGTCATCGCCGACCGGGATGCCGCTGCGGCGAGCGAGACGGCGGACGCCATCGGCCCGTCCGCCCGGGCAGCGGTGATGGACATCTCCGACGAGGCATCCGTCGAAGCGGCCTTCGGTCTGCTCGGTGCCGAGGGCTGGGCGCCCGACGTCGTCGTCGCCAATGCCGGCGTGCAGCTGTTCGGCAAGGACGCGGCCGTCGCCGACCTCGACCTCGACGTGTGGAGGCGCACGATCGACATCAACCTGACCGGCACGTTCCTCACGGTCAAGCACGCCGTCCGTTCGATGCTCGAGTCCGGTGGCGGCTCGATCATCCTCACCGGCAGCCCGACCGGCATCAACGGCGAGGGCCGCGACTTCACGGCCTACAGCGCGTCGAAGGCGGGGATCCACGGTCTCGGACGCACCGTCGCGGCGGCCTACGCCGATCGCGGCATCCGGGTCAACACCGTCGTGCCGGCGTATACCGAAACGTCGCTCGTCACCACCATCACGAGCGACCCGGAGGCGCGTGCGGCGATCATCGGCCGCATCCCGATGGGCCGCGCCGGCGCGCCGCAGGACGTCGAGGGCATCATGGTGTTCCTGGCATCGGATGACGCCGCGTTCGCCACCGGCGCGCTGTTCGCGGTCGACGGCGGCATGACGATCTGACCCATGCCCCCTCCTGATCCCTCTCCCCTCCCGGTTCATCCGTCGCATATGTACGCGCAGGGGGCGGATTCATGTACTTATACGACGGACGAACCGGGAGGGAGGGGACGAGGATGGAGAGCATGAGCGACGTGTGGAGCGGCGCACCCGCGACGGTGTGGCGGAGCGGAGCGTGGTCGCTCGAGCTGCGCGACGACGAGTTCGCCGACATCGCCTACGAGGGTCGTGTCGTGCTGCGATCGGTGCGCGCCGTGGTGCGCGACCGCAACTGGGACACGGCCGGCCTGGTGGTCGACCGCGTCGCCGAGTCCGACCTCGCGCTGACGCTGCACGTGCACTCGAGCGGCCTCGGCTCGGAGCTGCGCGGGATCGTCCGCGCCGAGGTGCGGAGCCCCGGTCGGCTGCGGGTGCTCACCGACCTCGAGTCGGCGACGGAGTTCGCGACCAACCGCACCGGGCTCGTCGTGCTGCACCCGCCCGGCCTCGCCGGGTCGGCGCTCCAGGTGCGTCACCCGGACGGCTCGGTCGCGGCATCCCGCTTCCCCGTCGACATCAGCCCGCACCAGCCGGCACTCGACATCGCGGGACTGGCGTGGCCGCGCGACGGCCTCGACGTCGCCGTGCGCTTCACCGGCGACGTCTTCGAGATGGAGGACCAGCGCAACTGGACGGATGCCTCGTACAAGACGTACAGCCGTCCGCTCGCGCTGCCCTTCCCCTACACGCTCGCCGCCGGTGAGCGGGTCGTGCAATCGATCGACATCGAGGTGTCGGGAGCTCCCACGGCCGCGGCGCCCGATCTCGTGGCCCGCATCCGGCTCGAGGAGGGGCCGCCGCTCCCCGCGATCGCCGTATCGGCGGCGACCGCGCCCGATCCCGCGCCCAGCACGGCGATCGCCGACGGACCGTGGCCGGCCGCCGTTCTCGTCGAGCTCGACGTCGCCACGCGGAACTGGCGCGCCGCGCTGGCGCGGGCCGCGGCATCCGCTCGTCCTCTCGATGTGCGCTTCGTGCTGGCCGATGGAGACCCCGCCGCGATCGACGACGCCGTGCGCGCTCTGCGCGGCCTCCCGATCGCGCGCGTCACGGCGTTCTGGCCGAGCGGTCCGGCGCGGCACGTGTCCGACCTCGAGGCGATCGGCCTGCTGCGGCATGGGCTGACCGAGGCGGGCATCGAGGCGGAAGTCGTCGGAGGCGTGCGCTCGCATTTCACCGAGCTCAACCGCGAGCACCATCGCCTCCCTCGCGGGCTCGCGGGCATCGTGTTCAGCGTGACGCCGCTGTTCCACAGTCTGAGCACGGCCCAGCTGGTCGAGTCGCTGCCGATGCAGCGACTGGTCGCCACGCAGGCGACCGCGATCGCTGCCGGGCTTCCGGTGCACATCGGGCCGATCTCGCTGCGTCCCCACTTCAACGATGTGGCGACGACTCCCCCGCCGATGCCCACGCACGACGACCTGCGGGATGGCTACGGCTCGGCACTGCTCGACGCGGTCGACGTCCGGCAGTCGGCACCCCAGCTCGCCGCCTGGGCGGTCGCCAGCGCGGCCGCCCTCGCCGTGCCCGGCGTCGCCACCCTGGCGTACTTCGAGGAATGGGGGTCGCGCGGGGTGCGGACGACGGACGGATCGGCGCGTCCCGTGTTCGACGCCGTCACCGCGCTTGCCGGGATGGCCGGCGCAGCGGGCCTTCGCGGCGATTCGCCCGACGGCCTCGTGTGGGCGCTCGGCGCCCGCGGCGCCCGCACCGCCGACGGCGACACGGTGCTCGTCGCGAACCTCGACGTCCGCCCGCGTCAGGTCGAGGTGACCCTCCCGGGTGGCGAGACCCGCACCGCCGAGGTGCCCGCCGGCCACTTCACCCGCCTCTGAACCCGTCTCCTCCTCGGCGTTCAGGGGTCACGACACGCCGCTAGGCCGGCGCCGACACCACGACATGCGCCCCCCGAACCTCGGGGCCCGCGGTTCAAGGGTCACGACACGCCGCTACGCCGGTGCCGAAGCCACGAAAACCCGGCACCCGAATGCCCGACCGGGGTCAGGCCTCGCGCCAGACCCGCACGTCCCAGGGTGCGAGCTCGACCTCTGTGCCGGCCCGGTGGACGGCGTCGTCGAGGACGGATGCCACGTCCCCGGCGAGCGACACGGTTCGGGGTTCCGGCGACCAGTTGTGCACCACCCAGACGCACCCCTGGGCGCCCGCCAGCGAGTGCGCGGTGACCGTCGCCGCCCGCTCCGGCAGCGGGCCGGCGAGCGACGCCGGGCCTGCGGCATCCTTCACCACGTCAGCCAGCGTCGCCCGGTCGAGCAGCGTGCCGACCGTCGTGATCGAGCCCGCACCGACGTCGCGGCGGGTCACGGCCACCCAACGCCCGAACAGCGGATGCCGATACCCGAGCAGCACCTCGGCTCCGTCGACCTCGAGCCCGTCGACCTCGAGCCCGTCGATCCAGCCCGCCGCCTGGCCGACGACGACGCCGTCACGCACGACCTCGACCGGCTCGGCGAGCGCCGTGAACTCTCGGTAGCCGACGCCGGCCGCCGCTCCGAGGATCGCAGGCGCCCGCGCGGCCCGCATGCGGCCCTCGTCGTCGCCGTAGCCGGTGCGCGGGCCGATCACGAGCCGCCCGCCCCGTCGGGCGTACTCGACGAGCGTCTCGAGGGTCGGATCGGATGCGGCGATGAGCCCCGGCACGACGAGCACCGGGTAGCGCCGCACGAGCTCGCCCGCGTCGGGCAGCTGCCGGTCGTTGAGGAAGCCCACCTGCAGTCCGGCGTCGATCGCCGCGCGGCCGAAGGCGCCCACGATCCGCGCATACGAGCCGCGATCGCCCACGCCGGCAGCGCCGGGAAGCGGCGGCTCGAACGACATCATCCACTCGCTGTCGTGCGCGTACATGAGCCCGACATCGGCGTCGGGTTCGGCATCCGTCAGCCACGGCGCCGCCGCGGCGAACTGCCGGCCGATCGCGGCGACCTCGGCATGGATGCGCCCCGGCTCGAGGTCATGACCGAGGATGCCGCCCCAGTGGACCTCTGCGCCCGAGTGCAGCGTGTGCCAGTGCCAATACGACACGAGCCGCGCTCCGCGGGCCACGAGCAGCCACGCCGCCTGAGCGAGCTGCCCGTCATACGGCGGGCGGGTGAGCGACGCCGGCCCGATGGACGCGGCCCCGGTCTCGGTGACGAGGAACGGGCCCTGCCGAGTGGCCCTCATGCGGTCGGCCATGAGCACGAGCTGCGGCACGTCGTCGGCGTACCACTGGCCGCCCGCGCCCTCGCGTTCGAGGTCGAGCGCGTCCTGGGCGAGGTAATAGGCGTTGCCGCTGGCGATGTCCAGCCGCGCGCCGACCGCGACGTCGTCCATCGCGGGCCGCTGGTAGGCGATGCAGGTCGTCAGGAACGTGTCGTCGGCCACGAGCGGACGGACGAGGTCGGCCTGCCATCCGATGAAGTCGGCGGTCAGCTCGGCCTGGAACCGCCGCCACGCGAGGTCGTACGCGGGGGTCGTGTTGCCCGCCGGTGCCCAGAGCTCTTCCCAGTCCGAGATGCGGTGCGACCAGTACGTGAGGCCCCACGCGCGGTTGAGCGTGTCGACATCGCCATAGCGGTCGGCGATCCAGTCCCGGAAACGCGTCACGACGTGCTCGTTGTGGATGAGGTGCAGTCCGGCCTCGTTGTCGAGCTGGACGCCGATGACGGCCGGGTGCCGGCCATGGCGGCCGACGACGGCGCGGATGACGCGCTCCGCGTAGCCACGAAACAGCTCCGACGTGTAGTCGATCTCCTGCCGGCCGCCCCACGGCACGCTCGTGCCGTCCTTGCGCACGACCGCGAGCTCCGGGTGTGCGCGCGCGAGCCAGGGCGGCACGGCGTACGTGGGAGTGCCGAGGATCACGTCGATCCCGTGCGCATGCGCCGCGTCGAGTACGGGCGTCAGCCACTCGAGGTCGAACTCGCCGTCACGCGGCTCCCACGTGGACCAGACCGATTCGCCGACTCGGATGCAGGTGATCCCGGCATCCGTCATCAGTCGCAGGTCCGTCTCCAGGCGCGCTGCGCGGTCGTCGGCACCGCCGGGGAGGTACTCGTTGTAGTACGCCGTTCCGAGGCGTGGGCCGCCCTGCCAGGATTTCAGACGATCGGATGCCGCGGCTCCGCCCTCGGCGGGCGCCCCCGGTTCGTGCGAACCCGCCACGGGTCAGCCCGCCACGCGGGTGATGCGCAGCGCGAGCGCCTGGCCGGCGGGCAGCTCGATCGGCACGGAGGCCCGATCGTAGGCGTCGTTGCGCTGCACGTCGTCGAGCGCGAAGCGCCGGCCGACGGGCGTGACCGTCATGTTCCAGGTGTCGATGATGTCGACCTCGAACGTGTCGCCCGGCTCCGGCCGCTCGCCCGGGAACCCGATCGGCAGCCGGAAGTCCCATGTCGCCGGTGCCGACCGGCCGAGGTACTGCACGTACAGCCGGCGCGGGATGCCGGCGACATAGGCCGGGTCATCCCACTTGTCGATGGGATCGAGGCCTGCCCCGTCCACCTCTTCGAGGACGCGGCGGAGGAAGGCCAGCCGTGCCGGCGATTCGCCCCGCAGCGGGCCGCCTTCGACCATGTGGAGGCTTCCCGACTCCGTCACGAAGCTCTCGCCGTGCGAGGCATAGCACCCGGCCACGGTGGTGACCCAGAACTGGTGCACCAGTTCCTCGGCGCTCAGGTGGCCCCACCGGTCGGGGATGTCGCCCTCGTACTTGATCTCGTCGAGGACGACCGGCTTGCCGTATACGTCGCGGTAGAGGTTGGCGCGGCCGAAGTCCGTGGTGGCCGAGCCGTTCTGGAGGGACGCGTGGGTCACCCACGGCTGGTTGTTGTCGTACAGCTCGATCCAGTTGTGGATGGACCGCAGGTGGTCGTACGGATCGATCTCGGCCAGCAGCGCGCCGGTGCGATCCCAGCGCTCGGCGGGGCGCTCGAGCTGATCGAATTCGTTGCAGAGCGACCACCACACGTGCGGATACGCCGCAAGTCGCGCCACGAGGTAGCGGAGGTAGACGGCATCCTCCTCCTCGGTGAGCTCGTTCAGACCGAACTGCCCGCGGTCGTAGGCGTTGTAGATCAGCACGTCGGCCTGGATGCCGCGCTCGCCGAGCAGCTCGACGGCACGGTCGAGGCGCTGGAAGAAGGCCGGCACGGGCTTGGTCACGTCCCAGCGGCCGTCGGTCTTCTCGAAGGGCATCAGCTCCGGCACGTGCTCGATGTAGCCCCCGCCCTGCGGGAAGACCATGAACCGGAACTTGTTGAAGCCGGCCTCCGCGATCGCATCCACGGTGGACGAGAACAGCGGATCCTCCTGGTGCAGCCAGTTGTACGCGGTCGCGCCGACGGGGCGGAACGGCGTGCCGTCGGCGTGCGCGAAGTGGAAGCGGTGCGCGACGCGGACCGGCCCGTGATCGGTGCCGCGCGCGACCTCGAACGTGCCGGATCGCCCGGCGAGTTCGGCATCCGTGCTCTCGCTCGTCCACGACCACTCACCTTCCCGGTCGGGCGCGAACCGGACCCGGTAGGTGCTGCCGCCGTCCCAGAAGCCGGGCACGACCCGTTCGGCACCCGACTCCGTGTGCCGGGCCTGCAGCGTGAGGGGTGCGCGGTCTGCGGGGATGCGATCCGCTCCCTCGAAGGTCAGCTCGATCGGCCGGTAGAGCTCGGATCGGGGGGCACGAAGCTCAGAGGACACGGGATTCTCCTTCGATGTCGTGTCGGTCAAGGTCGTTCGCTTTCATACGGCGTCTCCCGCTCCTTCTCCCCCTCCCCCTGTGTTCGGAGAGAGGGGCGGGTCATGGGGCGCGGCGCGAGCTCTCACGCACGATGAGCTCCGGGGCGAAGACGCGCTGGGCGGCGGCGTCTGCGCGCGGCGCGGCGCTCCTCTCGCCATGCGCCGGCGCCGTCACTGCCGAAGCGCCGGCCTGGTGCTCGATCGCGTCGAAGAGGAGGTCGACGGCCGCGGCGCCGATGTCGCCGTGGCGGGCACGGACGCTTGTCAGCGGGATGAGGGATGCCTCGGCGAACTCGTTGTCGTCGTAGCCGACGAGGGCCACCTCGCCGGGCACCGAGACGCCGCGGGCGACCAGCGCCTGCAGTATGCCGAGGGCGAGCACGTCGTTGGCGGCGAACACACCATCGGGGCGGTCGGCAGCAGGGCGGGCGGCCAGAGCGGCGCCCACGGCACGGCCGGCCGCGATCGAGCGCTCCGCGACCTCGATGACCTCCGGGCCGCCGACGTCCGGACGCGCATCCGTCGCCTGCCGCACGCCGGCGAGCCGGTCGGTCACCTGCTGCACCGGCAGTGGGCCGCCGACGAAAGCGAGGCGACGGCATCCGTTCTCGATGAGGTGCTCGGCCGCCTGGCGCCCGCCCGAGACGTCGTCGATCGACACCGACGGCTGACTCTCGTCGCCCGCACGGCGGCCGACGAGCACCGACGGCGTGCCGCGCTCGCGCATCGCGGCCAGCCGGCTCTCGATCGGCTCGAACGACGACACCAGCAGTCCGCGCACCTGCCGCTGCTCGAAGGCCTCGAGATACGCGTCCTCCCGCTCGCGGTCGCCGTGGGAGTGCGCGAAGAAGACGGTCATGCCGAGCCGCTCGGCACGGTACTCGACCTCTTGCGCGATCTCGCTGAAGTGCGGGTTGCTCACATCGGGCGACAGGTAGCCGATCAGGCTGCTCACCCCGAGCCGCAGCTGTCGTCCGGCACTGCTGGGGACGAACCCCAGCGCCTCGATCGCCTCCGCGATGCGCCCCGCCCGCTCGGCGGAGACGCGGTCAGGATGATTGAGGTACGCCGAGACCGTGCCGACGGCCACACCGGCGCGCGCCGCGACCTGCCGGATGCCCGGCCGCTGGCCCTGCCCCATCCCCTGTCGCGACATGTCAGCGCCAGTCGTGCTCGGCGACGAAGCCGAGTCGCTCGCGGATCTTGCGCGTCGACATGAGCGACTCGAATTCGCCGAGATCGTCGGCGATGGGAGTGCCCGGGAACCAGCGCACCGCGACCTCGCGGGAGGGCTGCGCGTTGCCCGAGGTGGGAGCGGCCACGTTGTACACCTCGAAGCCCGGCTGCGCCGCCGCGAGCGCCAGCGCCACCGCCAGCGCGCCGTCGCGTGCGTCGATCCAGGAGCCGACGAGGTCGCGCCGGTAGTCCGGCTCGGCGGCGCGCTCGAAGGTCGCGTACTCGTCCGCGGCCACCACGTTGGTGAATCGCAATGCGGTGATCGAGGTCTCGGGGTGCCACCGCACGAGCTGGGCGGCGATCGCCTCCTCGGCGACCTTGCCGAGCCCGTAGGTGTTGTTCGCGCTGGTGTACGCCTCGTCGACGGGGAGCGACGGCGGAGCCTCCTCGAAGGGGAAGCCCATCGCGGTGATGCTCGACGCGAGGACGATCGTGCGGATGCCGGCCCGATGCGCGGCGAACAGCGCGTTGAAGGAGACCGTCATGTTGTTGTGGAAGGTCGCGGCATCCGGCACCAGCCCGTTCACGGGGATCGCTGCGAGGTGCACGAGGGCGTCGAGCCCGTCGTGGCGCGCCGTCACCGAGAGGCACGCGTCGAGCGTCTGCCCGAAATCGGTGAGGTCGACGCGGGTGAAGCCCGGTCCTGGCGTTCCCGCGAGGTCGAACCCGATCACGTCGTGCCCGTCGGCGCGCAGCCGCTCGACCGTCGCCCGTCCGAGCTTGCCTCCGCTGCCGGTGATGCCGATCCGCATCTCGTACCTCTCCGTACTGTGATCCATCGTTCGACTTGAAACGTTTCGAACTGAGTGACACACTCACTGTACACATCAAACCGAAACGTTTCAGTTTCTGCTCGCCGCCGAGCTTCGACGGCGAGCGCACGCAGAGAGGCCACCGATGTCCGTCATCGTCGACGCACCCCGCATCGAGCACCACCGCGAACCCCTGGGGATCGGCGAGCGGATGCCGCGCCTCTCGTGGCGCGTCGCCTCGGCGCCGTCCGGCTGGCGGCAGACCGCGTACTCCGTCGAGCTCGATCGCGCCGGCGATGTCACCAGCTACGTGGTCGACTCCCCTGAGCAGGTGCTCGTGGACTGGCCCGCCGAACCGCTGCAGTCGCGCGAGATCGTCACGGTGCGCATCGCGGTGCGGGGTGCGGACGGCGCGTGGTCCGCGGCATCCGTCCCCACCGTCCTGGAAGCCGGGCTGCTCGAGCCCGGCGACTGGGTCGCACGGCCGATCGGAGCGACGCGCAACGAGAACCCGCACTCCGACGAACGGCGGCCCTCCCTCGTGCGCCGCACGTTCGAGGTGCGCCACGACGTCGTGCGGGCCCGCCTCTACGCGACCGCACACGGGGTCTACGAGGCCGAGCTCAACGGCGAGCGGGTCGGGGACGACACGCTCTCGCCCGGCTGGACCGTGTACGGCACGCGCCTGCGCTACTACACCTACGACGTCACCGACCTGGTGCACCCCGGGGCCAACGCACTCGGCGCGTGGCTGGGCGACGGCTGGTACCGGGGGCGGCTCGGCTGGCGCGGAGGCTTCCGCAATGTCTACGGCTACGATCAGTCGTTCCTCGGCCAGCTCGAACTGACGTACGCCGACGGCAGCCGCGAGGTCGTGGCGACCGACGTCTCGTGGCGCTCGGCGCCGAGCCCGATCATCGCCGGCGGTCTGTACGACGGCGAGGACTACGACGCGCGCGAGGAGCAGCCGGGCTGGTCCACGGCCGACTTCGACGGCTCCGGCTGGGACGGCGTGCAGGAGCGCCACCGCGACCCGGCCACGCTCGTCGCCCCGACCGCGCCGCCGGTGCGCGCGACCGAGGAGCTCCGGCCGATCCAGGTGCTCACCGGCCCCAGCGGCTCGCGCATCCTTGACTTCGGCCAGAACCTCGTCGGCCGCGTACGCATCCGGGTCTCGGGTGACGCCGGCGCCACCGTGACGCTGCGCACTGCCGAGGTCATGCAGGACGGCGAGATCTACACGCGACCGCTCCGCGCCGCACGCTCGACCGACAACTACACGCTCGCCGGCCGCGACGTCGAGGAGTGGGAGCCGCGGTTCACCTTCCACGGCTTCCGCTACGTGGAGGTGACGGGCTGGCCCGGCGACCTCGATGCCGATGCGGCCGCCGGCGCACTCGTGGCCAGGGTGTACCACACGGACCTCGAGCGCACCGGATGGTTCGAGTCGTCCGACCCCGCCCTCAACCGCCTGCACGAGAACGTCGTGTGGGGCATGCGCGGCAACTTCGTCGACATCCCCACCGACTGCCCGCAGCGCGACGAGCGCATCGGCTGGACCGGCGACATCCAGGTCTTCGGCCCGACGGCCGCCACCCTCTTCGACGTCTCGGGCATGCTCTCGGGCTGGTTGCGCGACGTCGCCATCGAGCAGCTCCCCGACGGCACGGTGCCCTGGTACGTGCCGGTGATCCCGGCTGTCGACAAGTGGACCCCGATGCGTCCCGGCGCCGCGTGGGGCGACGTCGCCACCCTGCTGCCGTGGACGCTGTACGAGCGCTTCGGCGACGCCGGTGTGCTGCGCGCGCAGTTCGACAGCGCCCGCCGCTGGGTGGACCTGCTCGAGCGCCTCTCCGGCTCGTCGCGGCTGTGGGACACCGGCTTCCAGCTCGGCGACTGGCTCGACCCGGCCGCCCCGCCGGACGACCCTGCCGACGCGCTCACCAACCGCTACCTCGTCGCGACGGCCTACTTCGCGAAGTCGGCTCGTACCGTCGCGCGCATGGCGGAGGTGCTGGGCCTCGGCGACGAGCAGGCGCACTACGACGCGCTCGCCGACGAGATCGT
Source organism: Microbacterium sp. ZW T2_14 (assembly GCF_044987405.1). Lineage (NCBI taxonomy): Bacteria > Bacillati > Actinomycetota > Actinomycetes > Micrococcales > Microbacteriaceae > Microbacterium > Microbacterium sp. ZW T2_14. The sequence goes on from NZ_JBJDRK010000005.1 coordinate 42,027, forward strand.
GGCCGCCTTCGAGGGCGCGTACGTGAACGACGACGGCACCATGACCAGCGACGCGCAGACCGCGTACGCCCTCGGTCTGCGGTTCGACCTCATCACCGATCCACAGAAACGGGATGCCGCGGCCGCACGTCTCGCCGACCTCGTGCGCGCGGCGGGCAACCGCATCGCCACCGGCTTCGTGGGAACTCCGCTGGTTTCCGACGCGCTGAGCGCGGGTGGCCACGTCTCGACCGCGTACGACCTGATCCTCGAGCGGGAGTGCCCGTCGTGGCTCTACCAGGTGGAGCAGGGGGCCACCACGATCTGGGAGCGGTGGGACTCGCTCCTCCCCGACGGCACGGTCAACCCCGGCCAGATGACGTCCTTCAACCACTACGCGCTGGGCGCCGTCGCCGACTGGATGCACCGCGTCATCGGCGGTCTCGCCCCCGACGCCCCCGGCTACCGGCGCATCCGGTTCGCCCCGCGCCCCGGCGGCGGGCTCACCTCCGCTTCGGCCCGCCAGCTCACCGCGTACGGCGAGGCGGCGATCTCCTGGCGCATCGCCGACGCGCGGCTGCACGTCGAGGTGACTGTGCCCGTCGGGGCCGAGGCCGTCCTCGACCTGGACGGCGCCGAGGAGGAGACCCTCGGCGCCGGCACCCACTCGCGCGCGGTGCCCGTGGTCGCCTGACGAGACGGGGGCGCCTCCGCCGGTCTCACGCCGCCGCGGCGGGGCTCCGCCGAAGCGCGGACAGCCCCAGCCACGCGGCGGCCGGGGTGGCGACGAGCGTCACCGCGAGCAGCAGCGGGTCGATCACGGCCTCGTTCGCGAGCAGAAGCAGCGTGGGTCCCTGCACCGCGGCGGTGCAGCATCCGATCCATCCCGCCGCCCAGCGCCCACGAGGCGTCGAGCTGCCCCGCCACAGCAGCGCCACGCCGCCGACCACGGTGAGGATTCCGACGATGACGAGCACCGTTCGCTGGGCGATCGACTCCCATCCCGCCAGTCCGGCCGAGGGCGGCGCGAACGCCCACGCGACCGTCGTCGCCGCGAACATGCCGAGCGCCGCCGCGGGAAGTGCGCGACCCCAGCCCGTGCGCGGCGGGACGGGACCGGCGTCCAGCACCGCGCTCCAGCGGCGCTGGGCATAGTCGGCGAACAGGATCGCCAGTGCGATGCCGTACACGGCGAAGCCGCCGTAGACGACGAGGAAGACGCCCGGGAGGAGATCGCCCTCCCCGCCGGACGACACATCGCCGCGGATGACGGCCTGAAGGAGCGCCCCGAGCGGCAGGCCCAGCGCGATGGGTGCGAGGGCCCCGGTGGCCACGGCCGCGGGAAGGACGACGGTCCACCAGGGCAGCCGCCGTCCCCAGCGGCTCACCAGGGCGAGGACGACCGCGATGCCGCAGACCGCGAGTCCGACGGTGATGACGTTCCCGATCTGCATGCGGGCGTCGCCCATGTGCGACGCGGCCCCCGGCACCATGCCGACTCGGCTGCCAGCGAGCCAGAGCACCTTCAGCACCAGATACGGCGCGAGCGCCAGCACCGCCGCGACCACGACGAAGCGGCGGACCGTGCCGGGGAGCAGTCCGTTGCGGCCGAGGTCGCGAACCGTCATCTTTCCGTGCCTCCCGTGCGCGCCCCTGCGGGCAGTCGGAGAGCCCAGTCTCTCAGACGGACGACCGCGGGCACTGGCGCGGACGACGCAGACTGAATATCCTTTCGTTAGCGAATCCGAATACACTTCGGGTCGCCGCGATCGGAGAAGCCGTGCCCTTGACCCCCTACACCCGGCCCGCAGACGGCCAGGTGCGCCTGCTCACCAAGGTCGCGCGCATGTACCACGAGCGCGGCGTGCGCCAGGCCGACATCGCGGCCGCGCTCAATATCTCACAGGCGAAGGTCTCGCGTCTGCTCAAGCGCGCGGAATCCGTCGGCATCGTGCGGACGATCGTCACCGTGGCCCCAGGCGTCTACGCCGAGCTCGAAGAGCAGCTCGAGGAGAAGTACGGGCTCGCGGAGGCCGTCGTGGTCGACGTCGACTCGGACGCCGACGAGGGCGAGCTGCTCGCCTCGCTCGGAGCCGGGGCCGCCGCCTACCTCGAGGCGACCCTCTCGGGGAGCGACCGGATCGGCGTCTCGTCGTGGAGCCAGACGATCCTCGCGATGGTCGACCGCATGCGCCCCTTCACCGTCCGGGGAGCGACGGAGGTCGTGCAGCTGCTCGGCGGCGTCGGCGCCCCCGAGGCGCAGAGCCACTCCAACCGCATCCTCGGCGAGCTCGCCCGCACGCTCGGCGCCGAGCCGGTCTATGTGCAGGCACCCGGCGTCGTCGGCGACCCGGCGATCCGCGACAGCCTGCTGCAGGATCCCTCGATGCAGGAGGTCGCGCGCCACTGGAACGAGCTCACCATGGCGATCATGGGCATCGGCAGCATCGAGCCGTCCGACGTGCTGGCCACCAGCGGCAACGCGTTCGCCGCCGAGGAGCGCCGCGACCTGCTCGACCAGGGCGCCGTCGGTGACATCTGCCACCGCATCTTCCGCGCCGACGGCTCGCTCGTGCGCGGCGCCGTCGACGACCGCATCATCGCGATCACCGTCGAGAACCTGCGCCGCATTCCGCGCCGCGTCGGCATCGCCGGCGGAGACCGCAAGCTCGAGGCGATCCACGGCGCCCTCGCGGGCGACTGGGTCACCACGCTGGTGACCGACCTGCGCTCGGCCGAGGCCCTCGCCGCCCGCTGACCTCACGCCCGGAGGCCGGGCCACGCGGGACCCCCGCTCCTCAATTGAGGTCGAGGGCCGAGATGCGGAGGATCGCCGGCCGGGGCATCCTCATCTCAGCCCGTTTCCTCAATTGAGGACAGCAGACCAACCGGCCACGCGGCACCGCGCGCCACCGCACGCTCGTGGAATCGCGGCCGGGGTCAGTCCCTTGCCAGGGACCTCGCCAGCGACTCGGCCAGGCGCTCCACGCCGAGGCGCGGGCTGGTCAGCACGGGAACACTGACCGAGACGGTCTCAGCGGCCGTCGCCATGGACGCCTGAGCGAGCACCACGACGTCCGCCTCGGCGGCGCCCCGCTCGATGGCGGCGGCGACCAGCCGGTCGTGCGTGGCGCGGTCGCCGCTCGACACTGCCGCGAAAGCCCCCTCGATGACCTCGCTCGTGAACTCCGGCTCCACACCGGCCAGCGCAGCCCGCTCCTCGAGGAGCCGCAGCGTCGGGCCGCAGGTGGTGGACAGGGTGGCCAGGACGCGCACCCGACGTCCGGCCCGCACCGCGGCATCCGCCATCGCCTCGTCGACGCGCAGCACCGGCACCCCCGCGGCCGCAGCGGCGGGCGCGGCGAGCTCCGAGATCGACGAGCACGTGAACATGACGGCATCCGCTCCCCCGGCGGCAGCCGCGCGAACGAGGTCGTCGATGCGCGCGGGCACGGAGGCAGCCCGGTCGTCGTCGCCGAGGTCGGCGACGATGCGGTCGTCGAGGTAGTTCACGATCGTCGCGTCCGGCAGGAACTCGGTCGCCAGCGCACCGAACGGGGCGATGTTGACGGCTCCGGTGTGCAGGAACGCGATGCGGGGTGCGGACGAGGTCATGCGAACAAGCCTTCCAGCTTCTCAGCCCTTGAGGGCGCCGCCGGCCATGCCGGCCATGATCTTCTTGTTGAGCGTCAGGAACAGGATGAGCAGCACCACGATGTTGATGCTCACGGCGGCGAAGAGGGGCCCGTACTGGGTCGACCCGTACTCGTCGCTCAGACTCAGCAGGCCGACCTGGATGGTCGCGAGGTCGGGCCGCGTCGTGAAGGTCAGCGCGATCAGCAGGTCGTTCCACACGCTGAAGAACTGCACCAGCGCGATCGTGATGATCGAGTTCTTCATCATCGGGATGCCGATCACGAAGAACGACCGGAGCGGCCCCGAGCCGTCGACGGTCGCGGCTTCGAAGATCTCACGCGGCACCGACCGGAAGTACGTGGCCATCAGGAACGTCGTCAGCGGCAGACCCATGACGGTGTACGTGATGATCAGCGGCCACAGCGTGTCGGTGATGCCGATGCGGAAGTACGTGATGAACAGCGGGACGAGGATCATCTGGCCGGGCACCATGATGCCGGCGAGGATGTAGAGGAGGACGCCGTTGCGACCCCTCCAGATCATCACTTCCAGCGCGTAGCCGGCGGCGACGCCGATGAAGACGATGAGCAGCACCGACGGGATCGTCACCATCACGCTGTTCAGCCAGTTGCGCGCCACGTTGCCGTTCGTCAGCGCGGTGACGTAGTTGTCGAAGTTCCAGGTCTCGGGCAGCGACAGCGCCGGGTTGGAGAGGAACTCGGACTGCGTCTTGAACGAGCCGAGCACCATCCACACCTGCGGATACAGCACGACGACCATGAGGACCGCGACGAGGATCCACACCGGCAGGCGGCGCAGCGCCTTCACGACACCGCGCCGGGCGCGGCTGGGACGGGGCTTGCGGACCGTGGGGGTGGCCACCGTGTAGGCGGTCTCTGTCTGGGTCAGTGTCATTGTCAGACCTCCGCCTTGCGGCGCGACGATCGGAAGATCGCGAGAGTGAACACGAGGCAGAGCGCGGTGAGGATCACGGCGATGGTGGAGCCGTAGCCGTACTCGGCGTACTCGAACGCGGTGCGGTACATGTAGAGCGTCATCGGCGCGGTCGAGGTGCCCGGCCCGCCGCCGTTGAGGGCGAGCAGGCTGTCGAAGACCTTGAGTGTGGCGTTGAGGCTGAAGATGATCGACGACAGCAGGATGGGCAGCGACAGCGGCACCACGATGTGGCGGACGAGCTTGAAGCCGTTGGCCCCGTCGAGACGGGCCGACTCGATGACCTCTTCGGGGATGTCGAGAAGGCCGGCGTAGAGGAGCACGGCGTAGAAGCCCATCGAGCTCCACAGCGTCATGGCGATGGCCGTGGTCATCGTGCCGACGGTCGACGCCAGCACCTCGACGCTGTCGCCGCCGAAGAAGTTGATGATGTCGTTGATCGGGCCCTGGTTGTCGCCGACCGCCACGAAGCTGCGGAACAGCATGGCCACGGCCACCGTGGGGAGCACCGTCGGGAAGAAGACGAGCGTCCGCACCAGGGTGGAGCCCTTGCGGAGAACGAAGACGTAGAGGAGGGCCAGCCCATAGCCCAGCGCGACCTGGAGGGCCGTGGCCACGATGGCGAAGAAGACGCTCACCCACATCGACTGGAGAGCGGCCGGGTCGGTGAAGAAGGTGGTGAAGTTCTGAAGCCCGACCCAGTCGAAGCCGCGGAGCGAGTTGCCCTCGAAGAACGAGAGGCCGAGGGACCAGCCCACCGGCACGACCTTCAGAAGGGTGTACAGCACGAGGGCCGGTGCCAGCAGGATGAAGATCGTCTTCCGATCTCCGAAGATCGAGTTCATCTGCGAACTGCTTTCTGTCGTGAGCCGGCTCCCCGAGCGTGAGCCCGGGGAGCCGGTGAGGGGTCTCAGCCGTTGGCGTCGATGCTCGCCTGCAGCTGGGCCATGTAGTCCTCGGCCGTCATCTGCCCCGTGGTGAGCAGCGTCACGTTGGTCGACGCCAGCGAGTTGCTCTTCGAGTCCATCAGGGCTTCGAACCACAGTACGGTCTCGTCGATCCCGGCGATCCGCTCCTGGATCTCGGCGGTGTTCTCCGAGATGTCGGTGACGTCGCCGTTGACCTTGAAGCCCGAGATGACGCCGGCATCCTGCAGAGCCTGCTGGCCGTAGTTCTCGGCGATGCAGCTCACCCAGTCGACGACCTTCGGGCCGAACTGCTCGGCGTTGATGATCATCGGGGCACCCGCGTTCGCTGCGTACTGGTCGATCGAGCCCTTACCGCCGTCGACCTCGGGGAACGGCATGAAGCCGACGTTCTCGCCGCCGATCTCGTTGCGCTCGGGGTCGTTGATCGCGCTCAGCAGCCACGATCCGTCGTAGGTCATCGCGGCCTGGCCGGTGAGGAACATGTTCGACGAGGTGTCGCCGTCGCGGGTCGAGAAGCCCTCGCCGAAGTAGCCGGCCTCCGCGAAGTCCGCGAGCGCCTGCGCGCCGGCGACGTACTCCGGGTCGGTGAGCTTGGCGTCGCCGTCGCGGACGGCGGCCATCGCGTCGGGTCCGACGTTGCGGAAGATGTACATGCCCATGATGCGGGTGAGCGGCCAGCCGTTGGCGCCGGCCTCGGTCATCGGCACGACGCCCGCGTCGGCGAGCGTGTCGGCCGCGTCGACGAGGTCGTCCCACGTCTGCGGCTCGTCGATGCCGTTGTCGGCGAGGATCTCCTTGTTGTAGAAGATCCCCTCGATGTTGTACTGGTACGGCATCGAGTACATGCCGCCGTAGACCTGCTCGACAGTGGATGCCGCGGCGGGCAGCACGTTGTCCCAGGTGCCGGCGTCTTCAAGGGCTGCCTTGAGGTCGCCCACGAGACCGGCGGCGTTGAGGTCGCCATCGGGACGGATGAGGGCGGTGCCCGCGATCGAGTGGGTCGGCAGCGCTCCCTGACTGGCGAGCAGCGTGACCTTCTGGACGGTGTCGGCCTGTGCGACCTTCTGGTGCTCGAGCGGCAGTGCCTTGTTCTCGGCCTTGCAGGCGCCCTCGGACAGTGCGGTGAGCTGCTCCTCGAGCACGGGGTTCTCATTCGCCGTCATCACGGTGAACGTGTCGGGATCGGTGCCTCCGGCGCCGGCGCCGCCGTCAGAGGAACCACCGTCGTTGCCGGTGCTGCCGCCGGCGCAGGCTGCCAGCGGCAGCACGGCGGCGAGTGCGATCCCCAGCGCCGCGATGCGGCGACGGTTGCTGCGTGTGTTCATAGCGTCCTCCTTGACGACGACCATGCGGGTGAAAGGTACGAGCACGACAGTAGGCACGATTTCGATGTGTGTCAACAGTCAGTACTGAAATTCTATTCACTTTGACACGATTCAAGGGTTAGACTGCATTTCCATGCAGCATTGCGAGAACTTTCAACCCTGCCTACTCTGACCTGCACCGCACCCGGCTTGCCGCGACGCCGCAGCGAGCACGAGACTGAACGCCACTCGGAAGGAACAGCCATGACCGCCACCACCGCGACCCGGGCGCACGCCCGGCTGCGACCCCTCGGCGCCGACAGTGCGCGCTGGGCGAGCGGCTTCTGGGGTGACATCCACGATCGCACGCGCGATGTGACGATCCCGCAGATCTGGTCCTCGCTGAGCGACCCCGCCATCAGCGCAGGCCTCACCAACTTCCGCATCGCAGCCGGCCTCGAGAGCGGCGAGCACGCCGGCCCGCCGTTCATGGACGGCGACTTCTACAAGTGGCTCGAGGCGGCCATCGCCCGCCTCGAGACCGATCCGGACCCCGCGCTCGCCGCCCGCATCGAGCAGATCGCCCAGCTGATCGCCTCGGTGCAGCGCGACGACGGGTACCTCCACACGCCGACGATCATCGCGAGTCGCCACCATGAGGACGCGATCGCGCTCGCCGACCGCTTCAACTTCGAGACCTACAACCTCGGCCATCTCATCACCGCCGGCGTGCGCCACTACGAGGTGACCGGGTCGACGACGCTGCTCGATGCCGCGCGCAAGGCCGCCGGCTTCCTCGAGGACCTCGCGACCAACAAGCCGCTGGAGCTCGCCCGCAGCGCCATCTGCCCGTCCCACTACATGGCCGTCATCGACCTCTATCGCGCGACCGGTGACGAGCAGTACCTGCGCCTGTCCGAGGCGTTCATCCGGGTGCGCGACGACTTCGAGGGCGGCGACGACAACCAGGACCGCCTCCCGGTGCGGGAGCAGACCGTTGTCGCGGGCCACGCGGTGCGGGCGAACTACCTCTACGCGGGTCTCGCCGACCTCATCGCCGAGAACGGCGACCACGAGCTCGAGGCGGTGCTCGAGCGGCTCTGGCACGACGTCGTCGACACCAAGCTCTACATCACCGGCGGGGCGGGAGCGCTCTACGATGGCGCGTCGCCCGCCGGCTCGCCGTGGCAGGACCAGATCAGCCGCGTGCATCAGGCCTACGGCCGCTCGTACCAGCTCCCGCACACCACCGCGCACAACGAATCGTGCGCGAACATCGGGCTCATCCTGTGGGGCGAGCGGATGCTGTCGCTCACGGGTGACGCGAAGTACGCCGACGTCATCGAGCAGGTGGCCTTCAACAGCCTGCTCGCGAGCATCAGCCTCGCGGGCTCGGAGTACTTCTACACGAACCCGCTCCGCCAGGTGCGGGACCTTCCCTACCCGCTCCGCCGCCCGGGCGATACGGCTCTCCACCCGACGCCACCGCCTCCGCCTTCCGACGAGCGACTGCGCGAGCCGTACCTCAGCTGCTTCTGCTGCCCGCCGAACATCGCGCGCACCCTGGCCCGCTTCCACGAGCGCGCGGCATCCGTCGGCGAGGGGGGACTGTACGTCCACCTGTACGGCGGGAGTGCCCTCGACGTCGCGACGGAGGACGGCGGCCGGCTCGCCCTGCGCGAGGACAGCGACTATCCCTGGAGCGAGCGGATCGCCTTCACCGTCACGGACGCTTCGTCTCGTTCCTCGCTCAGCGCAAGTGCCGCGGGCCGCGCCATCCCGTTGCAGCTGCGGATCCCGGGCTGGTCGTCGGGGGCCACGCTCACCGTCAACGGCGAGCCGGTGGCGGTGAGCGAGCCGGGCTCGTACGCGCGCATCGAGCGCGAATGGCAGCAGGGCGACCTCATCGAGCTGACGCTGCCGATGCCCGCCCGGGTGCTCCGCGCCCACCGCCTGGCCGAGGAGGCCACCAACCAGGTCGCGGTGCGCCGCGGACCCGTCGTCTACTGCGTGGAGAGCGCCGACCTGCCCGACGGCGTCGTGCTCGAGCAGGTCGCCCTCCGCCGCGGCGCGCGCTTCACGCCGACCGACGCCGAGATCGCCGGCCACCGCGTCGTCGCCCTCGAGACCGAGGCGGTCGTCCTGCCCGGCACCGCCGAGACGGCGTTGTACGACGACGTCGCCGACGCCGATCTCGCCCCCGCGCCCGTGCGGCTCGTCCCCTACTTCGCGTGGGGCAACCGCGGCGCCGGCGAGATGTCGGTCTGGCTCCCCCTGGTCTGGTGACGCGCATGTCTGTTCAGCACGTCACCGCGACCTACGTCATCGAGACCTCCCTGCCGCTGCAGCATGCGGCAGAGGTGCTCGCCGGGGAGCAGTCCACCGGCACCTTCGTGCGGGTGGAGCGCGAATCCGACGACCTGCGTGCGCGGTTCGCCGCGCAGGTCGACTCCCTCGACGAGCTTCCGCTCACTGGCGCGTCGCCCCTCCCCGGATCGGTCGGCGATCCCGCGCTCCGGCGCCGCGCGCGGCTGCGGCTGCGGTTCCCGCTCGACAACTTCGGGCCGTCGCTGCCGAACCTCCTGGCAGCGGTCGCCGGCAACCTGTTCGAGATCAAAGAGCTGTCGGCCATCCGTCTCATCGACCTCGAGCTGCCGCCGGCGTTCGCCGAGCGCTACGCCGGTCCGGCGTTCGGCGTCGAGGGCACACGACGGCTGGTGGGCCGGCCCGACGGCGCGATGATCGGCACGATCGTCAAGCCGAGCATCGGGCTCTCGCCGACCGAGCTCGCCGAGGTGGTGTCGGAGCTCGCCGAGGCCGGCATCGACTTCATCAAGGACGACGAGCTGCAGGGCAACGGGCCGTCGGCCCCTCTCGCGGAGCGCGTGCGCGCCGTGATGCCCGTGCTCGAGCGCTACGCCGACCGCACCGGCCGCAAGCCCATGTACGCGTTCAACATCACCGACGACATCGGGCGCCTCGAGGCGAACCACGACCTCGTCGTCGGCGCGGGCGGCACCTGCGTGATGGCGTGCGTGAACTTGATCGGCCTGCCGGGGCTGGAGTTCCTCCGGCGCCACAGCGAGGTGCCGATCCACGGTCATCGCGCCATGTTCGGCTCGTTCGGCCGCTCGGAGCAGGTGGGCATAGGGTTCCGTGCGTGGCAGAAGCTCGCGCGGCTCGCCGGCGCCGACCACCTGCACACGAACGGCATCAGCAACAAGTTCTACGAGACGGACGACCAGGTGCTCGACTCCATCGCGGCCGTGCGCGAGCCGCTCCTCGGCCTCACGCCGACGCTTCCGGTGCTGTCGTCGGGACAATGGGGCGGCCTCGCGCACGCCACGTACGCCGCGGTGGGCACTACCGACCTGCTCGTCCTCGCCGGCGGCGGCATCCACGGGCATCCCGACGGTGCGGCCGCCGGGGTGGCCAGCATGCGCGAGGCGTGGGCTTCGGCCGCGCGTGGCGAGTCCGCGGACCACGCGTTCGAGAACTCCCCCGCGCTGCGCCGGGCGGCGGAGCTGTTCGGCCCGGTCCGTGTCTAGGGCCCGCGTCGCCTTCTACGGCGACGACTTCACCGGCAGCGTCGACGCGCTGCTGCAGTTCGCCCGGCGCGGCTGGACGGGGCGCCTCTTCACGGGACTTCCGGATGCCGCCACCCTGCGCCGCGCCGCGGACGAGGTCGATGTGATCGGCGTGGCCGGGATCTCGCGATCCCTCGCGCCGGCCGAGATGGACGACGAACTGCGCCCCGTGTTCGCCGCCTTCGCCGACCTCGAGCCGGACCTCGTGCAGTACAAGGCGTGCTCGACAGCGGACTCCGCACCGCAGGTCGGCAGCCTCGGCCGCGTCGTCGAGCTCTCCCGCGAGGTCTTCGGCGACCGCGCCGTGCCGATGCTCTTCGCCCAGCCGGACTTCGGCCGCTACACCCTCTTCGGCCAGCACTTCGCCGCCGAGCGGGGCACCGTGTACCGGCTCGACCGCCAGCCGACCATGTCGCAACACCCCTCGACGCCGATGACCGAGGCCGACCTCGCCGTGCATATCGGCCGCCAGACGGAGCTTCCGATCGGGTCGGTGCCGCTCGTCGGGTTCGACGACCTCGCGGCGCGACTTCAGGACGCGACGGAAGCCGGTCTCGTGCTCGACGCCCTCACCGACGAGCACCTCGTCACGATCGGCCAGGCGCTCGGTTCCCTGCCGACCCCGGTGTTCGCGATCGGCTCCGGCGGGCTCTCCCATGGCGTCGCCGCCGCGGCGCCGGGCGAGGCACCGTCGTTGCCCGCCTCGACCGCGGCTCACGGTCCGGTGCTCGTCGTGTCGGGCAGCCGCTCCGCGCAGACCCGCCGGCAGGCGGATGCCGCGGCCGCCGCGGGCTGGCTGGTCCGGCCCCTGCCGCTGGACGAGTCCGTGCCGGCGGCTGTGACCGCCGAGGTCGACGGGGCGCTGCGCGCCGGGCGCGGGGTCGTCCTGACCTCCGACGACGCCGACACCGCGACGGCGGGCGCGCGGCCGGTGCTGGAGGCGATCGCCGAGGCCGCGGCATCCGTCATCTCCACCGTCGCCCGCGGCGGCGCGGCACGGCGGGTGATCGTGGCCGGCGGCGACACGTCCAGCCGCGTGACCCGGCTGCTCGGGGTCGAGTCGCTGTCGATCGCCGCGAACCCGTGGGGCAACGTCGTCCTGCTGCGCGCCCATGCCCACGACCCCTCGATCGACGGGCTGGAACTGCTGCTCAAGGGCGGGCAGGTCGGGTCGGACTCGCTCTTCCTCGACGTCGCCGCCCTCGAAGGCGACGCCCCGCGGTAGCTCGACCCGTCGCGAAATCACCGGCGGTCTGCGATGCTGTGTCCAACCGGACATTGGACGCCTCGTGAAGCCGTCACCAGTGGTTTCTTCGCAGAACACGGGGATGCCGCCGTACAGGCGGACACTCGCGGGGGTCGTCGGCGGCCTGGTGGGGCTCGTGGCGCTCAGCGCGATCGCCGGACTGCTGGTGATCGCACCTCTCGCCCCCCTCCTCGCCCTCTCCGGACACGCGGCGAGCGCTGCCGTCTCGTTGTTCGACGGCCTGCCGGGCTACCTGGCGATCGATCGCCTCATGCTGCCGACGACGATCTATGCGCGGGATCCCGCGACCGGACAGGACGTCGAGCTCACGTCGTTCTACGACCAGAATCGCGTTCCCATCGAGTTCGACCAGGTCGCGCCCGTCATGTACGACGCGATCCTGGCCTCCGAGGACCCGCGCTTCTACGAGCACGGCGGCGTCGACATCCTGGGCACGACGCGGGCTCTGATCCGCAACGCGCAGGGAAACGCGGTCCAGGGCGGCTCGTCGATCAGCCAGCAGTACGTCAAGAACGTGCTGGTGCAGCGATGCGAGCGCGACGCCGTCGCCACCGATGCCGAGTCGCGCGCCGACGTGCTGCGGGACTGCTGGCTCGGCGCCACCCAGGCGAGCGGTGTCGACGGCTACCAGCGCAAGCTGCAGGAGATCCGCTACGCCGTCCAGCTCGAGCAGCAGTACTCCAAGAACGACATCCTGCTGGGCTACCTGAACATCGCGAACTTCGGCGGCACGACCTACGGCATCGAGGCCGCCGCACGCTACTACTTCAGCACGACGGCGGCGGGGCTGACGCTGACCCAGGCGGCGACGCTTGCGGGCATCGTGCAGAACCCGAACACGTTCCGCATCGACCGACCGACGGGGTCCATCACCGGCGGGGACGGCGCCACGTACAACAAGGCCGCCGACGGCCTGATCGATGATGTGACGCCGGGCACGCTCGCGGCGCTGGATACGCTCCTCGCCGACGGCACGATCACCCCGGAGCAGTATCTGGCGGCCGGCGATGGCTACAGCGCGACTAAAGGTCGGCAGCTCTACGTACTGGACCGGATGCGGGAGGACGGGCGCATCACCGCGGACCAGTACGTCGCGGCGGCCATCGAGCCGATCGTTCCGACTCTGCAACCCGCGCATGTCGGATGCGTGGCCACGTCCGCGCCCTTCTTCTGTCAGTACGTGGTCAACACCGTGCGGCAGGATCCCGACTACGCGGCCGCGTTCGGCGAGACGCCGCAGCAGCGACAGCAGTCGTTGACCCGCGAGGGGCTGAACATCTACACGACACTGGACTGGCGGGTGCAGAACGCGTCGCAGGACGCGATGCGACGGTACGCGCCCGAGACGATGCCGGGGATGTACTTCGGATCGGCGTCGGTCAGCATCGAGGCCGCGACGGGCCGCATCCTGGCGATCAGCCAGAACAACCGATTCACCGAAGACCGGGACGTCTCCGCCGCCGACCCCGCCTACACCTCGCTGGTCTACGCGGGCGATCTTGTGCACGGCGTCTCGACCGGATTCGAGACCGGATCCACCTTCAAGCTGTTCACCCTCGTGGACTGGCTCGAGACGGGGCACACGCTCTCCGAGACCGTCAACGGCAGTCTGCGCGCCATCCCGCGCCTCCAGGACCGGTGCGAGGGCACCTGGATCAATCGCGAGAACCACGTCGTGCGCAACTTCGGCGGCGTTCCGGGCTACACGGGTACGCCCCTGCAGTTCACCGCGCAATCGCTGAACAGCGGTTTCCTGGGCATGGCCGAGAAGCTCGACCTGTGCGACATCGAGGACGTCGCCACCCGCATGGGCGTGACCCGCGGCGACGGCTCGCGGGTGGACGTCGACGGTGCGGCCGCGATCATCGGGACGAACAGCATCGCGCCGGTCGCCATGGCGTCGGCGTTCGCCACGGTCGCGAACAACGGCGTCCGCTGCGTGCCCCGCGTGATCGAGCGTGTGGTCAACGCGGATGGCATGGAGCTTCCGGTGCCGGGCGACCGGTGCTCACAGGTCATCAGCCCCGAGGTGGCGGCCGCGACCGCGTTCGCGCTGCAGGGCGTGATGGTCCCGGGCGGCACGGGCTCGGGCGGCAACCCGAACGACGGCACACCGATGATCGGCAAGACCGGCACCCACGAGCAGCTCCAGACCTGGCTGGTGGAGTCGAGCACCCGGGTGACGACAGCCGTGTGGGTGGGGAACGTCGATGGAAAGGCCGACGTCTTCCGCGCCTCGCACAACGGCCGCGTGCTGTCCACGATCCGTCTTCCGCTGGCGCGGGACATCCAGCTCACCGCCAACCAGCTCTACCCGGGTGGCTCGTTCCCGGCACCGCCCGCCGAGCTGGTGCGTCGACCCGCGGGACCGGCCCCCAGTCCCCCTCCGGACGACTGATCCGCCGTCACAGCGATTCGAGCCGCACACTCCAGGTCGTCCGCTCTCGAGGAACGCGGTACTGCTCCGGCAGCGCAGGACCCACGGATGCCGACCCGAGTCCCTGCTGGGCGTGATCGATGTTGAGCCACACCCGCCCCGAGTCGACCAGCTCATACGGCCGGGACGCACGGTCGAGATCGTGCGACGTCCACCGACGGGCGGTGAAGTCGAACAGCGGCCGACCCTCGACTCGCAGCGACGGGATGCCGCGCCCGGCGACCTCGAGCCAGCGCGTCTGCACGTGGTTGCCGTTCTCCTGGGGCACCGGGTACGGCACCTGAAGCTCGTCGATCGATCGTGCGAACCGCCCGACACGGGAGGCTTCGAACGAGTCGGCGTACGTCTCGCCCGGTCCTCGGCCGAACCAGCTGACGCGCTCTGCCGCACCCGGGAGCGCGAAGAGCAGGCCGAGTCGCGGCACCCAGATGTCACGGTGCAGGTACGGTGTGTCCGTCCACGGCCCGACGAAGTCGACGTCCACGTCGAGCACGAGCGCATCGCCGTCCGGCGTCCACGTCATCGTCCACTGCACCCCGTGCGGGTGCGATCGAGGTGCGGTCCGCCCCGTGACCCGTAGCCGCCCATCGCTCACGGAGACGTCGTCCACCCGATGCAGCAGCCGGTGGAGCATCGTCTTGCGCCATACCGCCGCGATGTTGTTGTGGTCACCCTGGCCGTGATCGTTCTCGGTCGGGGCACGGTAGAGATCCAGCGTGGGTCCGTCGATGTCGAGGTCGCCGAGCCGCACCAGGTGGCCGGTCGCGGCGTCGAACCGCCCCGCACCCAAGGAGAGCAGGCTGCCGTCGCCGGCACGCTCTCCCGCGGCATCCGTCTGGGGAGCGACGGAAGCAAAGGTTTCGCCGGTCGCCTGCGGCGACGCGCCGCTGCGCTGTGGCGACGAGCCGCTGCGCTGTGGCGCCGCGGCTTCCTCAGGCAGCGTCTCGCCTCCCTCTGACGACCCAGGGGCGCCCCTCCCCGGAACGACGCGCTGTCCCCAGGCGATCACATGACCCGCCGGAGCCCACAGGGCGTCGGCGGCGAGCGCGGCTTCGACCGTCAGCACGATGTCATCGGCTCCAGAAGCCTCGGCGTCGGCGATCGCCGCGGCCGCGGCATCCGGAATCTTCACGTGCATCGCCTCGCCGGCGGTCACGGCCGGCAGCGGCAGCGTCCCCCACGCGACGGCCTCGCCCACAGCCTCCACGGTCCAGCGGAACGCGAGATCGCTCGTGTCTACATAATGTCGATTGTTCATTATGTGCACCCGGCCGTCAGCGGCGATGTCGATCGACACGGGCTCGTGCGCCTTGGCCAGCTCCACCAGTCCCGGAGTCGGCGTGCGGTCGCTGAAGACCAGGCCGTGCAGGCTGAAGCGGCCGCCCTTGGGCTCGTACTCGACGTCGTCGCCGTGCATCACGAACGGCGCACCGTCGTCGGTCACGGCATGGAAGCCGTGGTCGATCCACTCCCACACGAACGCCCCGCAGAGCCGGTCGTGCGCATTGATGATGCGCCAGTAGTCCTGCAGCGAGCCGGGTCCGTTGCCCATGGCGTGCGCGTACTCGACGAGCAGGAACGGCAGCCCCCGGCGGCGCTCCTCGTCAGCCTCGGTGACGCCGTCGGGCAACGGAGCGACCGCGTCCGCATCGCCGAAGACCATGCCGTGCATGCTGAGCCGGCCGCCGCGCGGCTCCTCGCGCCGCCCGATCTGCGCGAGCAGCTCGAGCGACGGATACATGAGCGAGTAGAAGTCGGAGTCGCGATAGCTCGGGTCACGCTCGTACAGCACCGCTCGCGATGGATCGCGGTCATCGAGCCACCGCCGCATCTCGCTGAAGCCCTCGCCGGTCATGCTCTCGTTCGCCAGCGACCACACCACGACGCTCGGGCGGTTCTTGTCGCGCTCCACGGTCCGGCGCAGGCGGTCCATGATCGCCTCGCGCCACTCCGGCAGTGCGGGAGGATTGTGCGCCCAGCCTTCGTAGATGAACCCGTGCGTCTCGAGATCGACCTCGACCACCACCCACAGGCCGTATTCGTCGCACAGCCGCAGGAACTCGGGATGCGGCGGGTAGTGGCTCGTGCGCACGGCGTCGATGTTCGCCCGCTTCATCATCACGATGTCGCGGACCATCGTCTCGCGGTCGATCGTCCGCCCGGTGCCGGGGTGGTGCTCGTGCCGGTTCACGCCGCGGAACGTCACCGGGCGCCCGTTCACCGTGAACACCCCGTCGACGATCTCGACCCGACGGAACCCCACGGCCAGCTCGACCGCTTCACCGCTCGAGCGCAGCGTGCCTCGGTAGAGCCGCGGGGCGTCCGCACTCCACGGATCGACGGCGAGTGTCGCGGTCTCTCCGGCGGGCATACGGATGCCGAGCTCGGGGATCTCGACGACCGCCTCGGTCGAGGCATCCACCCGCAGCGTGCCGAGACCGGTCGCCGCGTCGTAGTCGGCGTGCACGAAGTGGTCGTCGATGGCGCCGGCCGGGCGCGAGAGCAGCTCGACATCGCGGAAGATGCCCGGCAGCCACCACATGTCCTGGTCTTCGAGGTAGGTGCCCGCCGACCATCGGTGCACACGCACGCACAGCACGTTGCGGCCAGGACGGACCGGCGCGTCGAACTCGAACGGCAGCCGGCTGCCCATCGACCAGCCGAGCTCCTCGCCGTTCAGCCAGACCTTGCCGCACGAGTCCACGCCCTGGAACCGCAGCACGGCCGGCCCGAAGTCGGCCGCGACGTCGAACACGAGGCGGTAGTCGCCCGTCGGATTCGCGCTGGACACCCGCGGCGGATCCAGCGGGATCGGATATGCGGTGTTTGTGTAGAGCGGTCCTTCGGCGGTGCCGAGCATGCGTCGCGCAGGACCACCGACGAGGGGCGTGAACTCCTGCAGCACCCAGTGCGACGGCACGGGCATGGCGTCCCACGCAGAGTCGTCGAACTCGTCGGCCAGGAAGGCGGACCCCGTCCCGGCGGCGGTAGGCGAAAGGCGGAAGCGCCAGGTCCCGTTGAGGCTCTGCACCGGAGCGTCACTGACGGCGTCGGCCCGCGGCATCCGTCTTCCAGATCCCGGCGAGGTGCTCTCCCAGTACCGCTGCTCCCCCGCGGCTGAGTCGAGTGACGGCGCGGTGGGCAACGTGTCGGGCGTATTCGTCTGCGTGTCCATGTGGGGCTGCATATCCATTCTCACTTGAATGCCATTGCAGTCTAAGCCGGAGCAGCGCCCTACCGCGAGCCATGTCCCCGCCTTCGGGGGTCACAACACGCGGTAGCGCCGTCGCCAAACCCGCAACACGCGACCCCCGAAACACGGCCACGCCCACTCAAGGGTCACGACACGCGGCGACGCCGTCGCCCAAGCCGCAACACTTGACCCCCGAACACGCGACGTCCGCCGCGCGGGCGATGCGCCCCGCGACCCCCGACCACGCGACGCGTGCGGCCGCGCGGCTCAGCCGGCGGTCGACTCCCGCACCACGAGTTCCGGCTGGAAGCGCACCGTGCGCTCGTGCCCGCCCTCGGGTTCCTCGAGGTCTTTGAGGAGCAGGTCGACCGCCGTGTAGCCGATCAGGTGCGCGGGCTGGCGAATGGAGCTCAACGGCACGACGGTCGCCGAGGCGAAGTCGATGTCGTCGTAGCCGATCAGGGCGATGTCGCGGGGCACCCGCACGTCGGACATCAGCGTGAACGCCTGCAGGGCGCCGACCGCGAGGAGGTCGTTGGCCGTGAACACGCCATCGGGCCGATCGGCTGCGGACCGGCCCCGCAGCAGTTCGCCGGCCTCGCGTCCCTGCAGCACCGAGAGCGCCGACATCTCGATGACCTCGAGCGTGGCACCGGGCACCTCCGCGACCGCCCGGCGTGCTCCTTCGAGACGGTCGGCGACCTGACGGAGCGAGCGCGGGCCGCCGATGAACGCGATGCGCCGGCGCCCCGTCGACAACAGATGCGACACGGCCAGATAGCCGCCCTCGACGTCGTCGACCGAGACGGATCCGAACGCCCGTTCCGCATCCTCGTGGTCGACGAGCACCACCGGCACCCCGCCGCTCTGCAGACGGGCGAGCCGTTCGAGATCGCCGTCGACGGGCGTGACGAGCACGCCGTTCACGCGCTGCTCGCGGAACAGCTCGATGTACGCATCCTCACGGTCGGACCGCTCGTCGCTGTTGCCGAGCAGCACGCTCATGCCCGACTCGGCGGCGCGGTCCTCCGCGCCGCGGGCGACTTCGGCGAAGAACGGGTTGCCGGCATCGAGCACGATGAGCGCGATGCTGCGGCTGCGTCCGGCGCGCAGCTGCCGGGCGGCGTCGTTGCGCACGAAGCCGAGGTCCTCGATCGCCTGCGTGACACGTTCGACGGTCGCCGGCGACACCTTCTCGGGGCGGTTGAGGACGTTCGACACCGTGCCGACCGAGACGGATGCCGCAGCCGCGACATCCCGCACACTCACCACCATGGCTTCCCCCAGACTTCCTGCTGCTGTCCGCGAGTGTAGGGCACGGGTGCGCAGCAGCGCCCGTGGGGCGAAGCCCCAGCGGCGCGACAGCGCCCCCGGAGCCGAGCCGCCCCACCGGGCGCCGCGCGATCAGGCATGGGCCGTCGTCTCCTCACGCTGCGCCGACAGCTCGGCGAGCCGCTCGGCGATCGCGCGCTGCGTGTCGGGACCGGCGTGCATGAACAGCGCCTCGCCCAGCTCGCGGCGCTCCGACCACTTCGTGTTCGTGCGGAACGCGTGGGCCGCCTCGGGGTTCGCCGCCTCGAGCACCTCGCCGACCGCACGATAGGCGTCGAGGTCGTCGATGACGGCGGCCAGGGTGGAGTCGAGACCGATGTGGGACGCGGCGGCCGCCGGCGCGGCATCCTGCACCTCCCACTCGTGCGTGCCCGAGCCGATCTCGAGCTCGCGTCCGTCGGGCAGCACGACGACGGCCGTCGTGTTGGCCGGCACGATCGCCTCGATCCGGATGACGCCTCCGGCGCGGACCCATCCGGCACGAGCGGTGCCGTACGGGGTGAGGTGCTCGGCCCACGCGTGGTCGAGGCCCGCGAGCGGGTGCGGCTGGATGCGCAGGCGGGCGTATCCGGGCGCGTCGGGGGCCAGGCCGGCGACGACGCGGTGCAGCCAGTCGCCGATCGCGCCGAGCGCGTAGTGGTTGAACGACGTCATCTCGCCGGGATTGATCGACCCGTCGGGCAGCATCGAGTCCCAGCGCTCCCAGATCGTCGTCGCGCCCATGGTCACGGGGTACAGCCACGACGGGTTCTCTGTCTGCGTGAGCAGGCGCCGCGCCGTCTCGAGGTGACCGGTGCGGGTCAGCGCGTCCTGGATGATGGGCGTGCCGACGAACCCGGTGCCGATACGGTACCCCGACAGCCGCGTGAGTTCGGCGAGGCGGGCACCCAGCGTCTCCTGCTGGTCGGCGGGGGCGATGTCGAAGACGATCGCCATCGCGTACGCGGTCTGGGCGTCCGACATCATGCGTCCGGCGGGGGTCACGTACTCCGCCAGGAACGCGGCGCGCACCTCGTCGGCGATCGCGGCGTACTGTCGCGCCTCGTCGTCCCTGCCGAGGAGCGCGGCGGCACGCGCCACGGCATCGGCCGACCGGAAGAGGTACGCCGAGGCCACGATGTCGCCGTCGGTCTTCGCGTTGGCCGGCTGCTCCGGCGGCGCGTCGGGGTCGAGCCAGTCGCCGAACTGGAACATGCCCTCCCACAGCCGCCGCGGACCGGCAAGCCCGATGAGCACGTCGGCCCAGCCCTTCATGCTGGGGTACTGGCGCTCGATGGTCGCGACGTCGGCATATCGCTCATGCAGCACCCACGGCACGATGGTGGCGGCATCCCCCCACGCGGCAGCGGGCCGGGCGACGCCGAGGGCGTTCGGCACCACGAAGGGCACGACGCCGTCGACCTGCTCGATCGCGAGATCCCGCAGCCACGAGTCGAGGAACCCGCGCACGTCGTAGAGGAACGCCGCCGTCGGCGCGAACACCTGGATGTCGCCCGTCCAGCCCAGGCGCTCGTCGCGCTGCGGGCAGTCGGTCGGCAGGTAGAGGAAGTTGCCGCGCAGGCCCCACACGATGTTCTCGTGGAGCCGATCGACGAGCGGATCGGATGCCTCGAACCAGCCGGTGCGCTCCATATCGCTGTGGATCACCAGCGCGGTGACCGCGGACGGATCGAACTC
This sequence comes from Microbacterium sp. ZW T2_14, assembly GCF_044987405.1. Lineage (NCBI taxonomy): Bacteria > Bacillati > Actinomycetota > Actinomycetes > Micrococcales > Microbacteriaceae > Microbacterium > Microbacterium sp. ZW T2_14. The sequence goes on from NZ_JBJDRK010000005.1 coordinate 62,322, forward strand.
GCCCGGCCAGCCGTCCACCTCGGCGTAGCGGAAGCCGTGGAAGGTGAACTCGGGCTCCCACTCCTCGACCCCGCCGTCGCCCGGGCCTTCGCCCGACAGCGTGTAATGGTCGGTCGCCGCGGCCGCGCGCAGCGGTCGCGTGCCGAGCTCGCCATGCTCGAGCACCTCGGCATGCCGCAGCGTGATCTCGGTGCCGGCCGGACCCGATACCCGCAGCCGCAGCCGGCCGACGAGGTTCTGCCCGAAGTCCAGCACCGTCCGGCCGCTGGGCGTCGTGATGACCTCCTGGACGCTCAGCTCTTCGAGGCGCCGCACGAACGGCGACACCCGCGCTTCGGGGGTGCGGATGGGCTCACGTTCGGCGGCGGCCTCCCAGCCGTCGGCGGCGTATCCCGCCTGGGCGAAGCCGCGGCCCTCGGCGTCGACCAGCGCCAAGCGGGCGTCGTAGTCCTCACCGGCATAGAGCCCGCTGGCGGTGAGCGGGCCGGTCGACGCCTGCCACGAGGCATCCGTCATCACCCATTCGCTCGATCCATCGGCGTACTCGAGCAGCAGCTGCGCGGCGAACCGGGGCTGGTCGCCGTAGAGCGGGCGCGCACTGTCGCGGAAGCCGAAGCGCTCGGTCGCCCACGCGCCCGCGAGCCGCACCCCGATCGCGTTGGCCCCCTCGGCGACGAGCGCGGTCACATCGGTCGTCTCGTGGATCGTCCGCTGCTCGTACGGCGTCCAGCCGGGCTTCATCACCTGGTCGTCGACGTCGACGCCGTCGATCGCGACCTGGTACACCCCGACGGCCGTCGCGTAGAGGGTGGCCCGGGCGACGGGCCCGGTCGCCTGGAACTCGGTACGCAGGTACGCGGGCTGAGCCGTGTGCTCCGGCGCCGCAAGGCCGATGGTCGTGGCCTGCCACTCGCCGTCACCGAGGAATCCCGCGACCACGTGACGGGGTTCGCTCCACTCGCCCTGCACGCCGTCTTCACCGGTCACCCGCACCCGCAGCGAGGCCCGCTCGCGCGGCGCGAGCGGAGCGAACGGCCACGCGACCCTGGTGGACGTGCGGCCCTCCACACGGTGCGTGGACACGTCGCCGTCGCGCGTGAGCTCGATCTCGGCATTCGCCTGCAGCCAGCCGGGCGTGGTGGTCTCGGTGCGCCAGCCGATCTCGGGGGCGGGCGACGCGACGACGTCACTGCCGTGCGGCGCGTCGGTGAGGACGGTGGCGACGGGGCTGACGGTGGGGACGGGGCTGCTCATGGCTCTCCTCTGAAGATGGTCGGTGTGGTGGGGATCGTCGGGATGCACGGATGCCGCGATCAGGCCGAGACGACGATGCTCGGCACCGCGACGGCGGGAGCGGTGACGACGATGCGGTGCGTGCCATGACGGAGTTCGGCGGGCACCCGGGCCCCGTCGACGGTCGCGGTGGACTCCGCCGTGATGGGGAGGTCGAGCACCGCACGGGAGCCGAACGGCACCTCGAGCGTGGCTTCGAACACGTCGCCGTCGACGCGCCAGGCGATCGCCAGGCGGCCCTGCGGGGTGCCGATCGACGCCGACGCGTGGTCGAGCCCCGCCGCCGGGCGAGGCGCCACGTGCACGGTGCGGTACCCCGGGTCGTCGGTGTCCGGGGCGAGGCCCGCCACCGTGCGGTACACCCAGTCGATCATCGCCCCGTAGGCGTAGTGGTTGAACGAGAGCATGCCGGTCTCGTCCTCGGAGGCATCCTCCGTGGGCAGGGCGTCCATGGCGCCCGAGTGGATGCTGCCGTCCGGCAGGATCGCGTCCCAGCGCTCCCACACGGTGGTCGCGCCGCGGTCGACCTGGTAGAGCCACGACGGTGCCTCGCGCCGGAGCAGCATCAGGTACGCCTCGTCGAGGTGGCCGCTGTGAGAGAGCGCGAAGAGCACCAGCGGGGTGCCGAGGAAGCCGGTGGCGATGCGGCCGTTCTCGCGGCGCACGTTCTCGGCGAGCCCGTCCGCGATCTCGGTGCGGCGGGCGGCGGGGGCGAGCCCGAACTCGAGGGCGATCGCCGCGCCGCTCTGCGTGAGGACCGCCTCCTCACCCCAGCGTTCGAACGTCGCGGCCCCCACGCGGTCGGCGAGCGTGTCATACCGATCGGCGGTCACCGCATCGCCGAGGATGCGCTCGGCGCGAGCGAGCAGGCGCGCCGAGTGCGCGTAGAACGCGTTCGACACGAAGTCGCTCGAGACCTTCGCCTCCCACGGCCGCTCGCCGGGCGCGTCGGGGTCGAGCCAGTCGCCGAACTGGTAGTCGCCCGGCGCGAGCACGACGTCGTCGCCGGCGCGACGGGTCAGGTGATCGACCCAGCGCCGCATGCTCTCGCGCTGACGCCGCAGCACCTCGTCGGAGCCGTACGACTCGTAGACCGAGAGGGGGATGATGGTGGCGGCATCCGCCCATCCGGCACGCCCCATGTTCGGTGTCTGCACGCCGCCCATCAGCATGTCCTGCGGCCGGATGATGTCGGGCACGACCGCCGGCACGCCGCCCTCGTCCGTCTGGTCGATCTCGAGGTCGCGCAGCCATGAGAGCCAGAAGGACTCGGTGTCCATGAGGGTGTTCGCCGTCGCGGCGAACGCCTGGGCGTCGCCCGTCCAGCCGAGGCGCTCGTCGCGCTGCGGGCAGTCGGTCGGCACCGAGACGAAGTTGTCGCGCTGCGACCAGAACACGTTCGAGTGGAAGCGGTCGAGTGCCTCGTGCGACGACGAGAACGTGCTGCGGGGGGCGAGGTCGCTCGAGATGGCGACGGCGGTGGCCGAGACGACCTCGGCACCGGCGACATCGGCGTAGCGGAAGCCGTGGAAGGTGAAGGCCGGTTCGAGCGTGCGCTCCCCGTCGCGGTCGAGGGTGTAGACGTCGGTGGCCTTCGCCGACCGCAGTGCCTTCACGTGCAGATCGCCCGAGGGCTCGAGGACCTCCGCGTGACGCACGGTCACGACATCGCCGGCGCGCCCGCGCACCGTCAGCCGCACCCAGCCGGAGACGTTCTGACCGCCGTCCAGGCGCGCGCGTCCGTCATGGGGCGTTGCCCGCATCGGCAGTTCGGCGACGACACGCACCGGCGGTGCCGACCGCGGCTCGAAGCGGGCAGGATCCACGTCGATGACGGATGCCGCGACCCAGGCCGCGTCCGCGAAGCCCGGCGCGTGCACCGCGGGATCGTGAAGGCGCAGATCGGTGACGGTGCCGTCGTAGATGCTCGCGCTGCGCAGCGCTCCGAGACCGGCCCGCCACGAGGCATCCGTCTTCGCCACCACCTCGCCGTCGGCCTCGAGCTGCGCCAGCGCGCCGGTGCGGTCGCCGTAGATGGCCTGGCGACGCGCGAACCCGAAGCTGCCGCGGTACCAGCCGTCGGCGACGGCGAGCACGATGACGTTCACGCCCTCGCGGAGCAGCGGGGTGACGTCGAGGGTGTCGATCAGGATGCGTTCCCGGTACGAGGTCCACCCCGGCGTCAGGAGGGCGTCGGAGGCGCGGGTGCCGTTGATCCACGCGTCGACGAGGCCGAGGGCGCTGAGGCGCAGGCGCGCCGAGCCGGGCGTGCGATCCAGGGTGAACTCGGTGCGCAGCAGCGGAACGGGCCCATCGGGGGGCGAGTCGGCGCCGATGACGGATGCCTCCAGGTCGGGGCCCTCGACACCGGCTTCGACGACGAGCGGCTCGCTCCAGGGCGTCCAGCCGGTGGCGGTCGCGACCCGCACCGAGAAGGCGCGACGCTCGCGCGGAGCCAGCGACCCCGGGATCTCCACCCCGACCGTGCGGGTCGACGCGACGGGCTCCTGGAGGATGAGAGACGAGCCTTCCTCGCCCCACGCCAGCTGATGCCCGAGGATGCGGGCATCGGGGTCTCCGCTCTCCGCCCGCCAGTTGATGCGCAGACCCGTGCGGGGAACACCGAGAAGTCCGGAGCCGTGCTGGGTCCGCACCTCCGCCACGCGCGTGGCGGCGTCAACTGCGTCGGAGAGGGGAAGCGCCGTCATGGCTGTGTCCTTTCGCCGGGCGGCCGCGTCGCCGACCCGCTGCACCATCGTGAAACGATTCATGCTTGTCTGTCAACCATCGCGTCGCAGCAGTGTAGACCGTTACACGATCGTGATCGCCCGTTGCGAGAACGATGGTTGACCTCGGGGTCGAATGGGACGTACGTTACGAGGGTTGAATGGTTTCAATGCCCGAGGCACCCTGATCCACTCGACGAAGCACCAAGGATTCCGGCAATGTGGGCGGATCGTCCGCTCAGCTTTACAAGGAGGTAAAGATGAAGAGCTCCCCGACCAGGAGAGTGCTCCTCGCAGGCGCGGGCATCGTGGCACTGGCCCTGCCGCTGGCCGCGTGCAGCGGTGGTGGCGGGTCCGACGACGGCAAGGTCGAGATCACGTATCTCACCCAGAACGCCGAGGCGAACGTCGCCGCGGCCAAGGCGCTCATCGAGGCGTTCGAAGACGAGAACCCCGACATCTCGGTGAAGCTCGAGACGCAGCCCGCAGGCACCGAGGGCGACAACCTGATGAAGACGAAGCTCGCCACCGGCGAGATGGAGGACGTCTTCCACTACAACTCCGGCTCGCTGTTCCAGGCTCTCAACCCTGACCAGAACCTCGTCCGGCTCGACGACCAGGACTGGACCGGCGACCTCATCGACACGATGACCGCCGTCGTCTCGACCGACAACGGCGTGTACGGGGCGCCGTGGGGCGCGACCCAGGCGGGCGCCGTGGTCTACAACAAGAAGATCTACGCCGACCTCGGTCTCGAGATCCCGACCACGTGGGATGAGTTCGCCGCCAACAACGAGGCGATCAAGGCGGCGGGCATCACTCCGGTCATCCAGACCTACGGCGACACCTGGACGAGCCAGCTGTTCGTGCTGGGCGACTTCGGCAACGTGCTGGCAGCAGACCCCGACTGGGCTGAGGAATACACGGCGGGCAACCGCAAGTACGTCGACGAGCCGGCGCTGGAGGGCTTCGCCAACCAGCAGGCGGGCTTCGAAGCCGGCTGGTGGAACGAGGACTTCGGCTCCGCACTGTTCGACGACGGCGCCCGCATGATCGCGACCGGGGAGGGAGCGCACTACCCGATCCTCACCGGCATCGTCTCGACGATCGCGCAGAACAACCCCGACGAACTCGAGGATGTCGGCGTCTTCCCGCTGCCCGCGCAGGACGCGGCCGACACGAAGCTGACAGTCTGGCTGCCGAACGCGATCTACATCCCGAAGACGACCGAGGGCGACAAGCTCGATGCCGCGAAGAAGTTCGTCGCCTTCACGCAGACCGAGGCCGGCTGCGATGTGCAGAACACCGCCATGGTGCCGAGCGGCCCGTACGCGAACGCCTGCACCCTGCCGGACGACGTCCCCGGCCTCCTGAAGGACATGCAGGTGTACTTCGACGAGGGCAACACCAACCCCGCACTCGAGTTCCTCTCGCCCATCAAGGGACCGAACCTCGAGAACATCACGGTGCAGGTGGGCTCCGGCATCAGCTCGGCCGAGGAGGGCGCCGCTCTCTACGACGAGGATGTCGTCAAGCAGGCCCAGCAGCTGGGCCTCGAAGGCTGGTGACCCGGACGCGAGTCTGAACAGCATCCGATTCGGGGGTCGCGTCGTCCGCGGCGCGGCCCCCCTTCCACATCAATGGAGATGACATGACGACGCTCGCCCCCGCGCGGAAGAACACCGCCGCGCCACCGCCGCACGCGCGACGCTCGATGAGGAGCCCCTATCCGCTCTGGTTCTACATCCCGGCGGGACTCCTCTTCATCGTCCTGTTCGCCGTCCCGACCTTCGCGTCGTTCTACTTCAGCCTCACCCGCTGGTCGCTCTTCGACGTCGAGTTCATCGGCTTCCAGAACTTCGTGACCTTCTTCACCGAGCCGATGCTCTACCAGAGCCTCATCAACACCTTCATCTACGGCTTCATCACCTCCGGACTGAAGGTCGTGCTCGGTCTCGCCCTCGCCCTGCTGCTGACGGGCTCGATCCTCGGCCGGGGGTACCTCCGCGCGACCATCTTCTTCCCGGTGCTCGTCTCGACCATCGGCGTCGGCATCACGTTCAAGGTTCTGATGGACCCGTTCGACGGCCTCATCAACAAGTCGCTCGCGGCGATCGGCATCCAGGGCCCGGCGTGGCTCACCGACCCTTCGCTCGCCCTGTACTCCGTCTCGCTGGTCGATGTCTGGCAGGGCGTCGGCATCGCGACGCTCATCTACATCGCCGGCATCGTCGCCATCCCCCAGGAGTACTTCGAGGCGGCCCGTGTCGACGGGGCCGGTGCCTGGAAGGTCTTCCGCAACATCACGCTCCCGCTCGTGGTGCCCGCGACCGGCACCGTCGTGCTGCTCTCGCTCATCGGCGGCCTGAGGTCGTTCGAGCTGATCTGGGCCATGACCCGAGGCGGCCCCGGGTTCTCGAGCGACGTGATCGCGTCGGTCATCTACAAGCAGTACCAGGCGGGCTTCTACGGCCTGTCGACGGCCGGCAACGTCGTGCTCTTCGTCATCGTGACGGCCATCGTCGTGCCGATCTTCTACTTCATCAACCGTCGGCAGGTGGAATCATGACCGTCACGCGCACCATCACGACCGCGGACGCACGCGCTGTCCGCCGCGCAGCTCGCGAGGATCGTCGGCCGCTCACCCTGCGGAAGTTCCTCCGCAAGTACGTCGTGGGCGTCATCGCGATCATCCTCTCGATCATCGTCTTCATCGTGCCCTTCGCGTTCATCTTCCTCACCGCGGCGAAGAACCCGCAGGAAGCCTCGCTGTTCGAGTTCTCCCTGCCGCAGCAGGGCTGGTTCCTCTGGGACAACTTCCTGACGGTGCTGCAGACGCGCGATTTCATCATCCTGCGCGCCTTCGTGAACAGCACGGTGCTGACCGTGGTCAGCGTGGCGATCATGGTGGTCTTCTCGGCGGCCGTCGGCTATGTGCTGCAGCGGCGGAAGTCCCGCTGGAACGCCATCGTCTACTTCCTCGTCTTCGCCGGGCTGATCGTGCCCCCGGCGGTCGTGCCGACGATCTGGGTGCTGCAAGGTCTCGGTCTCTTCAAGACGATGCCGGGCATGATCCTCATCGAGGCGGCCTTCGGCCTCTCGTTCTGCATCCTGCTCTTCCGCGCGTTCGTCTCGACGATCCCGCGCGAGCTCGACGAGGCCGCGATCATCGACGGAGCGGGGCCGATGCGGCTCTTCTTCTCGGTCGTCATGCCGCTGCTGCGCCCGGTGATGATCACGATCATCGTCGTGCAGGCGGTGCGCGTGTTCAACGACTTCACCGGCCCGCTGTACTTCCTGCCCGGGGATGCGAACGCGACAGTGCAGCTCACCCTGTACAACTTCCAGAGCCAGAACCTGAGTCAGTGGAACCTGCTGTTCATGGACATCCTGCTCATCACGATCCCGCCGCTGATCATGTACATCTTCTTCAACCGGCAGATCGTGGCGGGCCTGACCAGCGGAGCGGTCAAGGGGTGATGGGCGGTGCGTTCACCAGAACTCCGCGGGCACGGTCCCGCGGAGCCAGGCGAGCTCGTTGTCGCGGATGAACGTCGACAGCGCCTCGTCGGGGGTGAGACCGTCGCCCAGCCACTCGTCGAGGATGCGGAGCAGCTCGCGGCCCGACTCGATGTCGGGGTCGTCCACCACTTGAGTCCAGCTGTCGACGAAGCCTTGCGGGGTGGGCACCGAGTGCACGAGCTTCGAGATGTACTTCGGTCCGGGAAGCATGACGTGGCTCGCTGCGAGGGCCGCCCGCGCGGCGGCGAGGGCGAGATGGAGGCCGGCGTGGCGGCGGAGGAATCCGTCGTCGCGCTCGACCGCCTGACGGAGGAAGTAGGCGCCGTACAGCCGCGCCTGCGCGACATGCGACCGGACGCGCTCGTCCCACACGTCGTCGGGCAGGGTCGCGATCCGGGCCACCGTCTCATCGAGACGCGGCAGGACGCTCCACGCGATCCGTGCGCCGACGAACGACGCACGGGTCGGGTCGTCGGCCTTCTCGACAGCGGTGGCGAGGTACGAAGGACTCGCGAGCTTGATGTCGATGTACGAGCCGGGATAGTCGACGCCCTGGCGCTCGATCCACGCGAATCGCCCCGCCACCGTCTCGGCCGCGAAGCGCTCCTCGTCGACGACGAAGTACACGTCGACATCCGAGTCCTCACGTTCACGCCCCTGTGCGACCGAGCCGACGAGCACGACGGCGAGCGCACCGGGCCGGCCCTTCACCGAGTCCACGTAGGCGGTCAGCGCCCGTTCCTGCTGCAGCATCCGTGCTCCTTCGCGTCGAATCGGCTCCCCACGTTATCGACACTCCGCAAGCCCACGCGTACGATGCGAAGGCAAGCGTTTTCCCACTTGCGGATCGCGCACCGGTCGTTTATCGTTGAAACGATTCATCCGCTCGACCCGTCCGTCTCACCCCTTCCACCGTCGCAGAGGAGTGCCCGCACATGACAAGCACCACCGCGACGACGCGTGTCTGCTTCCAGCTGTGGATCCGTCCGGAACTGCTCGACGAGTACATCGCCCGGCACACTCCCGTGTGGCCCGAGATGCTCGCCGAGATCGCGGCCGCGGGCCGCCGCAACTACTCGCTCTTCCTCGGCGAAGGCGGACAGCTGATCGGCTACTACGAGACCGACGACGACGAGGCCGCTCAGGCGTATCTCGCGGCATCCGCCGTCGCGGCGCGATGGGAGGCCGAGATGGGCCGCTTCTTCGTCGGGCTCGGCGGCCGACCCGACCAGGCCGCCGCCCCGCTCACCGAGATCTTCAACCTCCACGACCAGCTCACCGCCGCACAGCACGCCGCTGTCGAGCCCACTCCCCCGACCGACCCCGTCCACGAAGAAGGCACCGCATCATGACGACGCTGTCACCCGACATCCTGTCCACCCTCGAAGGCCAGGCCATCGAGCTGCCCAGCTGGGCGTTCGGCAACTCCGGCACGCGCTTCCGCGTCTTCACGACGGCCGGCACGCCGCGCGATCCCTACGAGAAGATCGCGGATGCCGCTCAGGTCAACGCCTACACGAAGCTCGCGCCGACGGTGGCACTGCACATCCCGTGGGACAAGGTCGACGACTACGCCGCACTGCGCCGCCACGCCGAGGACCTCGGCGTCAGCCTCGGCACCATCAACTCGAACACCTTCCAGGACGAGGACTACAAGTTCGGGGCGCTGACGCACCACGACGACCGCATCCGCAACAAGGCGATCGACCACCACCTCGAGTGCATCGACATCATGGACGCGACAGGCTCCCGCGACCTGAAGATCTGGCTCGCCGAGGGGTCGAACTACCCGGGGCAGGCCGACATGCGTGCACGGCAGGACCGCCTGCAGGACTCGCTGCAGAAGATCTACGACCGGCTCTCCGGCGAGCAGCGCCTCGTGCTCGAGTACAAGTTCTTCGAGCCGGCGTTCTACCACACCGACGTTCCGGACTGGGGCACCTCCTACGCGCAGGTCGTCTCGCTCGGCGACAAGGCGATGGTCTGCCTCGACACCGGCCACCACGCACCCGGCACGAACATCGAGTTCATCGTCATGCAGCTGCTGCGGCTCGGAAAGCTCGGCTCGTTCGACTTCAACTCGCGCTTCTACGCCGACGACGACCTCATCGTCGGCGCAGCCGACCCGTTCCAGCTGTTCCGCATCATCTTCGAGGTGGTGCGCGGCGGCGGACTCAACAACCCCGACGTGGCGTTCATGCTCGACCAGTGCCACAACGTCGAGGACAAGATCCCCGGCCAGATCCGCTCGGTGCTGAACGTGCAGGAGATGACCGCCCGCGCGCTCCTCGTCGACCGCGAGGCGCTCGCCGCGGCGCAGCAGGCGAACGATGTGCTCGGCGCCAACGCGGTGTTCATGGACGCCTTCTACACCGACGTGCGCCCGGCGCTCGCCGAGTGGCGCGAGTCGCGCGGACTCGCTGCCGACCCGATGGCCGCGTACGCGGCATCCGGCTACCAGCAGCAGATCGCCGCGGACCGTGTAGGCGGCACGCAGGCCGGCTGGGGCGCCTGAGTTAGCCACCCAAGACCCACCGGGGGCGTGGGATGCCGATCCCCACGCCTCCGGTGCACCACTTCCACCAGCTGCGCAGTCACAAGCTGCGGGTGGAAACCCTTTCATACCGCAGCAGTCGACTGCCGAGCTTCCCCTTACGGAGGACTTCGATGAGCGAGCCCTACTCCGCCGCGGACGGCCTCGTGCGCGTCTACCCCGCGCGCCAGCCCAACGGCACCGGCCTGGTGTGGGCGCATGGCGGTGCGTTCGCGTTCGGCGACCTCGACATGCCCGAGTCCGACTGGGTCGCGGAGCAGCTCGCGGCCCGCGGCACGACAGTCGTCTCGGTCGACTATCGTCTCGCGCCTGTTCCGGACGGGTGGGATGCCGCGGGCCGGACCGCCGGCGGAGACCGCTACCCCGCGGCATCCGACGACATGCTCGCCGCCTGGACGTGGACGCTCGACAATGCCGGCCGCCTGCGGATCGATCCGCAGCTGCTGGCGATCGGCGGCACCAGCGCCGGCGGCAACCTCGCCGCCGGGGCGACACTGCGACTCATCGAGCAGCGGGCCGCGCTTCCCGCCCTCGTGCTGCTCGCCTACCCGACGCTGCTCGCGGTGCAGCCCGCGCCCGACGCCGCGCTCCGTGCCGCGCTGGACGCCCAGCCCGAGGCCGACCGGTTCCGCCCCGAGACGGTGCGCGCGATGTACGAGAACTATGTGGGCGGTCCGATCGACGACGCGCCCCTCGCGGCGATTCCCGGGAACGCGCGCCCCGACGACCTCGTCGAGTTCCCTCCCACGCTCATGGTCAACGGCGACGTCGACGAGCTCCGCGTCTCGGGCGAGGCCTTCGCCGCGTCGCTGCGCGCCGCCGGCCGCGACATCGAGGTGCTCAGCGAGCCGGGCACCGAGCACGGCCATCTGAACCGACCGCAGGAGCCCGCGGCATCCGTGACCCTCGCCCGCTGCGCCACCCGCCTCGCCTCCCTGTCCCTCGCGGGTGCCCGCCCCACAGCGACACCCGCCTCCGCTTCGGCCCCACTCGCCTGAGCGACACCAGCCACCCCAGAAGGAATCCCGACATGAGCAATCCGGCCGTCTCCGACCTCATCGCGCGAAGCAATCGCCTCGGCGCCGACCCGAAGAACACGAACTACGCCGGCGGCAACACGTCGGCGAAGGGCACCGAGACCGACCCGGTCACGGGCGAGCCCGTGGAGCTGCTGTGGGTCAAGGGCTCCGGCGGCGACCTGGGCACGTTGAAGGAGTCGGGCCTCGCGGTGCTGCGCCTCGACCGCATGCGCGCCCTCGTGAATGTCTACCCCGGCGTCGAGCGCGAGGACGAGATGGTCGCGGCGTTCGACTACTGCCTGCACGGCAAGGGCGGCGCCGCGCCGTCGATCGACACGGCGATGCACGGCCTCGTCGACGCCGCGCACGTCGACCACCTGCACCCCGATTCCGGCATCGCCATCGCGACCGCCGCCGACGGCGAGGAGCTCACCTCCAAGATCTTCGGCGAGAAGGTCGTGTGGGTGCCGTGGCGTCGCCCTGGCTTCCAGCTGGGCCTGGACATCGCCGAGATCAAGGCGAACAACCCGCAGGCGATCGGGTGCATCCTCGGCGGTCACGGCATCACGGCGTGGGGCGACACGTCCGAGGAGGCCGAGCGGAACTCGCTCTGGATCATCGAGACCGCCGCCGACTACATCGCGGCCAACGGCAAGGCCGACCCGTTCGGCGGGGTCCGCGCCGGCTTCGAGGCGCTGCCCGAGGCCGAGCGCCGGGCCAAGGCCGCCGCGCTCGCGCCGACCGTCCGCGGGCTCGCGTCGACCGACAAGCCGATGGTCGGCCACTTCACCGACTCGCCCGAGGTCCTGGACTTCCTCGCGTCCGAGCGGGCGCCCGAGCTCGCCGCGCTCGGCACCAGCTGCCCCGACCACTTCCTGCGCACCAAGGTCAAGCCGCTCATCCTCGACCTGCCGGCCGACGCGAGCGTCGACGACTCGATCGCGCGGCTGAAGGAGCTGCACGAGGCGTACCGCGCCGACTACCAGGCCTACTACGACGCCCACGCGACCGCCGACAGCCCCGCGATCCGTGGCGCCGACCCGCTCATCGTGCTGATCCCGGGCGTGGGCATGTTCTCATACGGTGCGAACAAGCAGACCGCCCGGGTGGCGGGCGAGTTCTACGTCAACGCCATCAACGTGATGCACGGCGCCGAGGCGCTGTCGACCTACTCCCCGATCTCCGACGCCGAGAAGTTCCGCATCGAGTACTGGGCGCTCGAAGAGGCGAAGCTGCAGCGCATGCCGAAGCCCAAGACCCACCAGGGCCGCATCGCCCTCGTCACGGGCGCGGCATCCGGCATCGGCAAGGCCATCGCGACCCGCCTCGCCGCCGAGGGCGCGTGCGTCGTGATCGCCGACCTCGACCTCGAGAAGGCGCAGGCCGCCGCAGCCGAACTGGGGAACGCGGATGTCGCCATCGGCGTCGCCGCGAACGTCGCCGATGCCGACGCCATCCAGGCCGCCTTCGACGCTGCCGTGCTCGCCTTCGGCGGCGTCGACCTCGTCGTGAACAACGCCGGGCTGTCGCTGTCGAAGCCGCTGCTGGAGACCACCGAGAAGGACTGGGACCTGCAGCACGACGTGATGGCGAAGGGCTCGTTCCTCGTCTCGAAGGCCGCCGCGAAGATCCTCATCGAGCAGAAGCTCGGCGGCGACGTCATCTACATCTCGTCGAAGAACTCCGTCTTCGCCGGCCCGAACAACATCGCCTACTCGGCCACGAAGGCCGACCAGGCCCACCAGGTGCGCCTGCTCGCGGTGGAGCTCGGCGAGCACGGCGTGCGCGTCAACGGCATCAACCCCGACGGCGTCGTGCGCGGCTCCGGCATCTTCGCGTCCGGCTGGGGCGCCAACCGCGCCGCGACGTACGGCGTCAAGGAAGAGGACCTCGGCCAGTTCTACGCGAACCGCACCATCCTCAAGCGGGAGGTCGTGCCCGAGAACGTCGCCGACGCCGTGTACGTGCTGACCGGCCCGGAGCTGAGCCGCACCACGGGCCTGCACATCCCCGTCGACTCCGGCGTCGCCGCCGCATTCCTGCGATGACGGCGCTCGTCAGGACGCGCAGGCGAGCGCGCCACTTTCCTGCGAGTGCGGCGTCGCGCGACGGCGCGCACGCAGGAAAGTGCAGCACTGGCCGCACCCGGAGCCCGCGGTGACCGGCGGCGTCGTCGCGGCGGTCGACCTCGGAGCGACCAGCGGCCGCGTCATGCTCGGCTACGTGGACGACGGGATGCTGCGCCTCGAGCAGGTCGCGCGGTTCCCGAACGGTCCCGTGCCGGGCCCGGACGGCCTGCACTGGGACTTCTCCGCGCTGTACCGCCACATCGTGGACGGGCTCGCCGAGGTGTTCCGACGCGAGCCGGGCATCGCGAGCATCGGCATCGACTCGTGGGCGGTGGACTACGGTCTCGTGCGCGGCGGCGAACTGCTCGGCGAGCCGTTCCACTACCGCGACGAGCGCACCGCCCGCGGGGTCGAGGCGGTTCACGCGGAGGTGCCGTTCGAGGAGCTGTACCGTCGCAACGGCCTGCAGTTCCTGCCGTTCAACACGCTGTACCAGTACGCGGTCGAGGAGCGCCTCTCCGACGCCGACGCCGCGCTCCTCATCCCCGACCTGGTCGCGTTCCTCCTGACCGGCGCGCGGTTCGCGGAACGCACCAACGCCTCCACGACCGGTCTGGTCGACGTCCGCACCGGCGAGTGGGACCTGGAGCTGGTCACGCGACTCGGGATCCCGGCCGGGCCCACGCGGCCGGAGGCTCCGCTCGACGCGCCGGGTGCGAGTGGAGGGGCCGTGGGAACCGTGCTCCCGCCGCTGGTCGATCCGGGCACCACGCTCGGCACGCTGCACGGTGAGGCGCGCGAGCGCATCGGCGCCCCGCTCGAAGTGATCGCCGTCGGCTCGCACGACACCGCCTCGGCCGTCGTGGCCGTGCCGCTGAGCACCCCCGACGCCGCCTACATCTCGTGCGGCACGTGGGGCCTGGTCGGCGTCGAGCTCCGCGAGCCGGTCGTGAGCGACGCGGCGCGCGAGGCGAACTTCACCAACGAGGGCGGCGTCGACGGGCGGGTCCGGTTCCTGCACAACGTGACGGGGCTCTGGCTGCTGAGCGAGGCCGTGCGCGCGTGGGAGGCCGAAGACGGCGCGCCGATCGATCTTCCGGGATTGCTGGATGCCGCGGCCGCCGTCACCGGCGACATCCCGCTGTTCGATGCCGACGATCCGCGCCTGTCGGCGCCGGGTGACATGCCCGCGCGCATCGCCGCCGTGCTCGCCGAAGGCGGCAGCCCGACGCCCGCGACCCGCGAGGCGTTTGCGCGGACGATCGTGGAGAGCATCGCACAGGCGTTCGCCGACGCCGTCGCCACCGCGGGCCGGCTCACCGGCCGCGACATCGACGTGGTCCACATCGTCGGCGGCGGTGCCCTCAACCGGCTGCTCTGCCAGGCGACCGCCGATCGCTCAGGGCTGCCCGTACTGGCAGGGCCGGTCGAGGCGACCGCGCTCGGCAACGTGCTCGTGCAGGCACGCGCGCACGGGTGGTTCGGGCCCGACGCGTCGCTCGAGGATCTGCGGCGCGTGGTCGCGGCATCCGTCTCTCCCGAGCGGTACGAGCCGCGCTCGTGAGCGCCTACGCGGCGGCGTTCGACTGGGCGCGACAGCACGTGGGGGCCGAAAGGCTGCCGACGGCGGTGCTGGGCGTCGCGACGGCCCAGGGCATCGTCGCTCTCGACGCGTTCGGGGCGACCGACGGGCGTCCGGCACGCGTCGACGACCCGTACTGGCTGTTCTCGATCACGAAGGTGCTCACCGGCCTGACGGCCGCGCGGGCCATCGAGCGGGGGCTCCTCACCACCGAGACGCCGCTCGCCGCCGCCGTGCCCGAGTTCTCGAACGGGCGCGACGACGTGGTGCGCCTGCGCCACCTCGTGAGCCACACCTCGGGCATCCGTGAACCGTCGCTCGACCCCGCCGAGGGCCTTCCCGCCGCCCTGCGCGCACCCGGCCGCGACTTCGTCGCCGGCACGGCCTCGCGCTACTCGACGGTGGCGTTCCAGGGCATCGCCGAGCTGCTGCGGCACACCACCGGCGAGGACTGGGATGCCGCGATCGCGGCGTGGGCACCCGCGCTCGGTGCGAACGGCTTCACGTTGGAGCCCTCGGCCGACCCGCACAGCGTGGTCGACGCCGAGCGCCTCGGGCTCGACATGCGCAGGTTCGCGAGGCACCGCAGTCCGGGCGCCGGCATGATCGGCACCGCCGCCGACCTCCTCGCCGTCGGCTCTGCGCTCCTGCGCATCGGCGAGGGCGAGGCCGGCAGCGTCGTGCAGCCGCGAACGCTCGCGATGATGCGGCGACCCTTCACGGGCGACATCCCGCGGCTCGAACCCTATCCCGCCGAACGCGGGCAGGACTGGGGCTTCACGTTCAACCTGCGCACGCGCGCTCCCGGCCTCATCGACCGCGACGCGTACGGGCACGGCGGCTGGGCCGGCACCGAGTTCTGGATCCATCCGACCGCGGGCGTGGCGTTCGTGCTCCTCACGAACCAGGCTGAGCGGCCGGGCGTGGACCTCGACCAGCTCGACAACGCGGTGGTCTCGGGCGTCTGACGCCGCCCGGGCGCGTGTCGGAGGGCGCGGACGCAGGGGCCTTGCGCACCACGCGCCGGCGTCGCGCCGGGGTCACTCCGGCGGAGCGCCCGCGGAGGTGCGCACCTTCAGCTCGACCTCGAAGATCTCACGGGCCGGCTCCGTGCGTCCTGCGAAGCGCTCGAGCAGCATCTGCACCGCTCGCGCGCCCATCGCTTCGCCAGGCTGATGCACCGTCGTCAGACCCAGGGCGGGGTGGGATGCCATCGGCACGTCGTCGTAGCCGACCACGGCGAGCGGCACGCCCGCCTCCGCGGCGGCGCGCATCGCACCGAACGCGAGCTCGTCGTGGGCGGCGAACACGGCCGTCACCGGAGTTCCTGCTTCGAGCATGCGACGCACCACGCCGTACGACGGGTTCTCACCCTCGTCGGTGCGCCACACCACGGCGTTCCCGCCCAGCCCAGCGGCCGCCATCGCCTCCTCGTACTGATGCAGACGCACGCCGTGCGGGAACGGCTCGTGCGCGCCGGACTCCTGAAGCGTCAGATGAGCGATGTGCCGATGCCCCAGCCCGAGCAGATGCCGCATCGCGGCCTTCGCTCCCGACGCGTCGTCGCCCGCGACGACGTCGTAGCGGTCGGACGTGTCGTGCCGCCCGAACATGACGACGGGGACCGAGGCGGAGATGCGCTCCAGGCCCGCTTCGTCCACGCGGGGCGACACGGCGATGACGCCGTCGACCTGGCGATCCACGAGCGCCTCCAATGCGCGCAGGCCCTCGCGCGAGCCCGCCTCGGCCGGGGCGATGATGAGCTGGTACGGCGTTCCCTCGAGAGCGCCGGTCGCCCCGCGCGCGATGCGGGCGAAGAAGTGGTTGGCGAGATCCGGAAGCTCGATGCCCAGCGTGTAGGTGCGTCCGCGCATGGCGCGTGCGGCGATCCGCGGGCGATAGTTCAGCTGCGTCATCGCGGCGGTGACGCGCTCGCGCATCGCGTCGCTGACGCCGTACGCGTCGCGCAGCACCTTCGACACCGCCGCGCGCGACACCCCGGCCACCTGCGCGACATCTTCGATGGTCGCCGCACGCGGCCGCTCGACACTCATGACACGAGGGTAGTGGCGGTCGGCGCAGCGACGCCGGATGAGGCGGCACGCGCCGTCAGCGCCTCATCCGGCGTCATGGGCTACTTGACCGAGAAAGACGCCTCGGCATCGGCGCTGATCGAGCCGCCGACCATCACCGTGTAGGTGCCGGGCGCGGTCGTCCAGGCCGAGGACGTCGTGTCCCAGTACTCGAGCAGGTGCATGTCGGCGAGGTCGGTGGCCGACAGCGTCACCTGCACATTCCGATGCTCGCCGGGCGCGAGCGTCACGCGCTCCCAGCCGATCAGGCGCTTCGAGGGCTCACCCGAGGCATCCGGCAGCTCGAGGTAGACCTGCGCGACCTCGGTGCCCGCGACATCGCCGGTGTTGGTGAGTCTGAACCGCACCCGGATCTCCTTGTCGCCGGTGGTCGACTTCGGCGTCACCGTGACCTTGTCGTAGGCGAACTCCGTGTAGCTCAGGCCGTGGCCGAACTCGAACAACGGCTCGATGCCTTCGGCCTCGTACCAGCGGTAGCCCACCTCCAGCCCCTCGCTGTAGTCGACCTGCCGGATGCCGGATGCGTCCAGCACCCCCGGATACTGCGCTTCGGAACCCGCGGTCGGGGTGTCTGCGAGCGAGACGGGGAACGTCATCGGCAGCTTGCCCGACGGGTTCGCATCGCCGTACACGAGAGCCGCGAGCGCCGGGCCGAACTGCTCTCCCGAATGCCACGCGTGGAATACCGCGTCCACGTCGTCGATCCACGGCATCTCGACGGCGGACCCGGCGTTGAGCACCGCCACCGTGGAGGGAGCGGATGCCGCGACCGCGGCGATCAGCTGATCGCCGTTGCCGTCCAGCCGGAGGTCGGGCAGGTCCTGGCTCTCGCCCATCGTGTAGTGGCCGAACACGATCGCGACATCGGCGCCCGATGCCACGGCCGCCGCCTGCGCCACATCGGCCCCGTTGTCGTACACGACGTTCCCGCCCGCCTGCGTCACCCGCTCGGTGAGAGCGGCGAGCGGGTCGACGAGCGCGGCACAGTTGAGCACCGGCCCGCCTGGGCCGAACGGGAAGTCCCAGCCGCAGCCGGTCTGCGCGCTGACGTCGCCGGTGGGGACGCTCGACGCCGTCTGTCCGACGACGGCGACGGTGAGATCCCCCTCGGCGAGGGGCAGCACACCGTCGTTCTTGAGCAGCACCGTGCTCTGCTCCGCGATCTCGCGGGCGAGCGCCTTGTGCTCCGGCGTGGAGACGTTCGCAACCGGCGCTGCGGGCACCGGGTGGTCGAACAGGCCTCCCGCGATGTACGAGCGCACCACGCGGAAGGCGGCCTCGTCGATCCGCTCCTGCGTGATCTCACCGGCGGCGAGCGCGGCGTCCAGACGCGCAGGAGTGAACCAGCGCGGCCGGTTCAGCTCCTGATCGAGTCCCGCGTTCAGGGAGGGAGCAGTCGAGTGCACCGACCCGAAGTCGCTCATCACGTAGCCCTCGAACGGATAGTCCTCGCGCAGGCTCGTCGTGAGGATCTCGTTCTCGCACGCCCAGGCCCCGTTGACCTGGTTGTACGAGCACATGAGGCTGCCGGGGTCGCTCTTGCGCACAGCGATCTCGTACGGCAGATCGTAGATCTGCTTGAATGTGCGCTCGTCCATGTTCGACGAGCTGGACTGCCGCGCGAGCTCCTGCTCGTTCGCCACATAGTGCTTCAGGTTGGCGATCACCGGCTTGTCCGGGTTCCCGTCCTCCAGGCCGCGCACGTTCGCCGCCGCCATGAGACCGGAGAGCACCGGATCCTCGCCGAAGTACTCCGAGCCTCGCCCCGACAGCGGTGTGCGACCCGAGGCGATGCCCGGTCCGAGGACGACCGCACTCCGCTTGTCGAACGACTCGCTGCCGTGCGCACTCGCCTTCTGCTCGCCGAGCTCGAGGTTCCAGGTCGCTGCGACGGCGATCGGCCCTGGCCACGCGGTCGTCCCCGCCGACTGATAGACGCCGTCGGGCCCGTTGGCGTAGATGACCACGGGCGTGCACGCGACCTGCGCGGGGTACACCACCGGTGTCTCACCCGTGAATCCGGGGTTCCACGTCGTACGTGCGGGGTCGTTCGCCGGCTGCTCGACCAGCCAGCGATACTTCTGGTGCTGGGAGCTGGCGTCGAGCAGCGCCTCGGCGCGTTCCTCCGCGCTCTGGGAGGCATCCATCCACGGCACGGTGCTGCAGTCCACTGCGGCGGCGGGCGCGGCCACCGCGATCACCGTCCCCGTGCAGACCAGCGTGGCGCCCAGCAGCACCGCGATCGCACGTCGACGCCGGCGCGCTCGGCCCGGCCGTCGGTCGTTCTCGGACAACGTCATCGTCGTTCCTCTCCGTCGAGGAGCGATCCGTAGACCGCTCTACATATGTAGACCGCTCTACGGTGACACGCGGCATCCGGGAACGTCAAGGTTCTTCTGGCGGCGACCACCAGCGGATGCCGCGACGGCGACGAACGGACGATCGATCCGCCTGCCTCGCTGCGGCGTAGCCATGTCAAGGCCCGGGCCGCGGCATCCGTCCGGGGCTAGCGTGACGACATGAGCGAACAACGGAGCGACGGCGAGCAGCGAGGCACGGACGAACGGGGCAGCGACGAGCGGCCGAGCGGCGGCGACGAGAACCCGGTCGGCGGCGACCAGACCACGGAGGAACAGCTCGCGGCTGACAATCCCGTGGAAGAGGACACCCTCGAGACGCTCGATCCCGACAACCCGCCGGCCTGACGCGGCTGACGCCGCAAGGTGGAAAAACTCATTTCGCTAGATAAGCTAGCGAAATGATTCAGAGTTCGCGCCGCCGCTGGGCGGGGCTGGTGTTCATCAGCGTCGCCGTCGCGCTCATCATCGTCGACTCCACGATCGTCAACGTGGCGATCCCGGCGATCGTCGACGATCTCGGCATCACCTCCACCCAGGTGCAATGGGTGCAGGAGGCGTACACGCTCGTCTTCGCCTCGCTGCTGCTGGTATTCGGCAGCCTGGCGGACCGGGTCGGACGACGACGGATGCTGCTCATCGGCGTCGTGATCTTCGTGCTGGCGTCGGTCGGGGCCGCGCTCGCGACGACGGGCGAGACGCTCATCGCGGCGCGCCTCGTGCAGGGCGTGGGCGGCGCCATGATGCTGCCCACGACCCTCTCGCTGCTCAACGCGACCTTCCGCGGTCGCGAGCGCGCCATCGCCTTCGCGGTGTGGGGGTCGACGATCGGAGGCATGGCGGCGGTCGGGCCCCTCCTCGGCGGCTGGCTCACCACCGAGTTCTCCTGGCACTGGGCCTTCCTCATCAACGTCCCGCTCGGCATCGCGATCGTCGTCGGCGTGCTCCTCACCGTGGACGAGTCGCGCGGCGACGCGGTGTCGATCGATGTCGTCGGTGCCATCCTGTCGGTCCTCACCGTGGGCGCGCTGGTCTTCGGACTGATCGAGGGCCGCACGTATGGCTGGCTCTTCACCGACGAGCCCCTCGAGATCGGCGGGTGGACCTGGCCCTGGGATCTCTCCCCCGTCGCGGTCGCCTTCCTGGTCGCGGCCGTCGGCGTCGTGCTCTTCATCCTGTGGGGCGGTCATCGACGACGGACGGGCAAGCCCACGCTCATAGCGTTCGGGCTGTTCCGCATCCCGTCGTTCCGCAACGGCAACATCGCCGCGATGGTGGTCTCGCTCGGCGAGTTCGGGCTCATCCTCGCGCTTCCGCTGTGGCTCCAGTTCGTGCTGGGTTTCGAGGCGGTCCAGACCGGTCTCATCCTGCTCGCGCTCGCCATCGGATCCTTCGCCGCCAGCGGGCTGGCGGGCGCGCTGAGCGGCCGCGTCGCCCCGGTGTGGATCGTGCGCACGGGCATCGTCGCCGAGATCATCGGCGTCGCCGCGGTCGGGTTCGTCATCTCGCCGGATGCCTCATGGGTGCCCCTGATCCCCGCTCTGTTCGTCTACGGGTTCGGCGTCGGTCTCGCCACAGCTCAACTGACCGGGGTGGTCCTGGCCGACGTCCCGCCCACGGAGGGCGGGCAGGCGTCGGGCACGCAGTCCACGTCGCGTCAGCTCGGCGCCGCCCTCGGCATCGCCATCCTCGGCACGATCCTCTTCTCGACGACCTCTGCGGTCCTGACCGCGACGCTCGACGACCGCGGTGTGCCCGCCGAGCAACGGGACCAGGTCGTCTCGGCCGTCGTCGACAGCGCGGGCGGCGCGATCGCCGGGCTCGAGCAGTCGCCGCAGACGGCGCAGTTCGCCGACGATGCGAAGGCCGCGTTCTCGCAGGGCACGAAGTACGCCAGCTTCGCGGCGGCCGGCTTCCTCGCTGTCGGCCTGCTGGCGACGCTGTCGCTCGGCGGTGGGCGTGGGCGCGGCTCGGAAGACGACGAAGAGGACGCAGGCGTCGAGGCGGGCGCCGAGGAGGCGCCGGAGAACGCCTGAGCCGAGTGCCCGGCGAGGTCGGCGCCGGGCTACGCCTCGCGCGTGATCGTCACCTTGACATGCAGGTTGCTCTTGAACGGGCCGGCGTAGACGCCGCGCAGCGGCGGCACGTCGCCGTAGTCGCGGCCGCGGCCGACGAGCACGTGCCGGTCGCCGATCTCGATGTTGTTCGTGGGGTCGAAGCCCTGCCACTCCCCCGCGAACCACTCGATCCACGCGTGGGACTCGCCCGTCACGGCCACGCCCACCTCGGCAGAGGGTCGCGGGTGCAGGTAGCCCGACACGTAGCGCGCCGGGATGCCGACCTCGCGCAGTGCGCCGAGGGCGATGTGCGCCATGTCCTGGCAGACGCCCTTGCGGGCCTCCCACGCCTCGCTGGCCGTCGAGTGCACTCCGGTGATGCCGTGCATGTACTCCACGGCGTCGCCGATCGCGACCGAGATCGCATGCGCCGCGCGGCCGGGGTGGTCGTGCTCCGCAGCGATGCTGCGGGCCAGTTCGGCGACCTCCGCGTGGGGGCGTGTGCGACCGGTCTGCGACAGCTGCTCGACGGTCTCGATCGAGCGGGCGGACTCGCGGGCGAGGTCGTCCCACGTGAGGTCGATGTGCTCGAGCGGGCGCGGGCGCACCTCGACCAGCGAGCGCGCGGTGATGGTCAGCGACGAGTGGGGCGACAGCACGTCGAACGCCGCGACCCGCGTGCCGAAGTAGTCGACGTACTGGTTGACGGATGTCGACGGCTCGATGTCGAGCGACGAGTTGAGCACGAACTGGCTGTCGGTCGATCCGGGCAGCATGCGGGCCTCGTTGTAGGAGGCCGTGACGTCGCCCAGATAGCTGAACCCGGTCTGGTGCTCGATGCGCAGCCGCTTCATGAGATCTCTCCGATCCAGCTCGGCTCGGCCTGCGTCGGGAAGAACCGGCCGCGGATCGCCTCGGACGCCTCTCGCGTGACGGTCTGCACGCGGTCCATGTGGGTAGGCAGTTCGCCGAGGATCTCGGAGATCGGCCGGTACTCGAGGTCGTTGCGGATCTGCCCGAGCGCGCGCAGCACGGTGTTCGAGTGGCCGACCCGATCCGCGCGCGGGTCGATGGCGCTCATGCACTCCTCGGCCCGCTGGATCGAGTAGATGATCGAGCGCGGGAAGAGCCGGTCGAGCAGCAGGAACTCGGCCGCGTTGCGGGCGCTCGGCATGCCGCGGTAGGTGCGCAGGTACGCCTCGTAGGCGCCGCACGAGCGCAGGATCGTGGTCCACGACGGCCCGGATGCCTCGGTCAGCGACCGCGTCGCCAGCAGGCGCGCGGTCATGTCGGTGCGCTCGATGCTGCGCCCGAGCGTGAAGAACTGCCAGGCCTCGTCGCGGCTCGTGGACGAGTCGACGATGCCCACGGCGAGCGCCGCGCGCTCGCGCACCCACTGGAAGAACTCGTGCACGCGGTCGTTCTGCAGGCGGCGCGGCATCCGTGCGTTCGTGGTGTTGAGCGTCTCCCACAGCTCGCTCGAGACGATCTCGCGCGCGCGGCGGGCGTTCTCACGTGCGGCGGTGAGGGCGTACGCGATGCTCGACGGGTTCATGCGGTCGACGGCGAGGCGGGCGAGTACGTCCTCGCGGCGGACGTGCTCGACGCCCTGGGGCGGCGCCGAGCCCATGACGCTGAGGAGCGACCGGCACGCGGTGTCCTCGTCGATCCAGGGGTCTTCGAGCAGCAGCTGCAGGTGCACGTCGAGGATGCGGGCCGTGCCGTCGCTGCGCTCGATGTAGCGCCCGATCCAGAACAGGCTCTCCGCGATGCGGCTCAGCATGACGCCCCCTCGCCCCCATCGTTTCCGCGAGAGTGCATCGTCTCGCCGAGGGTGGGGGAACCAACCGCACCCTCGTCCGCCAGCTGCACTCTCGCGGGTCGCGAAGGGCGGGGGACGGATGCCGCAGCCTGGGCCTGCTGCTGCTGCTCCTGCTGCTCGACCCGCGATCGCGGGCGGTCGTGCGGCGAGTGCGTCGGCTCGCTCTGGGGATCGTAGATGATCGGGATCGCCGAGGTGACCGTCGACGCCTGGTCGGCGACCAGCTCGGGCACGCCACGGCCGTGGCCGTACTCGACCTTCCCCGGCGCGGAGCCGCCGACGATCCACGTGTCCTTCGACCCGCCGCCCTGGCTGGAGTTGACCACGAGCTGACCCTCCGGCAGGGCGACGCGGGTGAGGCCGCCGGGAAGCACCCACACGTCCTCGCCGTCGTTGACCGCGAAGGGCCGCAGGTCGGCGTGCCGCGGGCGCATGCCGTCCTCCACGAGGGTGGGGATCGTCGACAGCATGACCACGGGCTGCGCGATCCAGCCGCGCGGGTCGGCGCGCAGGCGCTGGCGGAGCTTCTCGAGCTCGGCGGGCGAGGCATCCGGTCCGACCACCAGCCCCTTGCCGCCCGAGCCGTCGACCGGCTTCACCACGAGCTCGTCCAGCCGGTCGAGCACCTCTTCGAGGGCGCCCGGGTCTTCGAGCCGCCACGTGTCGACGTTCTTGAGGATCGGCTCCTCGGCGAGGTAGTAGCGGATGAGCTCGGGCACGTAGGTGTAGAGCAGCTTGTCGTCGGCGACGCCGTTGCCCACCGCATTGGCGATCGTGACGTTGCCCAGGCGCGCGGCGAGCATGAGTCCGGGCGCACCGAGCATCGAGTCGGCGCGGAACTGCAGCGGATCGAGGAACTCGTCGTCGACGCGGCGGTAGATGACGTCGACGCGCTTGGGTCCGCGGGTGGTGCGCATGAACACCTTGCCGCCGATGCACAGCAGGTCGCGGCCCTCGACGAGCTCCACGCCCATGAGCCGCGCGAGCAGCGTGTGCTCGAAGTACGCGGAGTTGTACACGCCGGGGGTGAGGACGACGACGTTCGGGTCTTCGATACCGGCCGGGGCCGAGGCGCGGAGCGCCGCGAGCAGCTTGTTGGGGTAGTCGCCGACCGGACGCACCCGCATCGAGACGAAGAGCTCGGGCAGGGTCTGCGCCATGACCCGGCGGTTCGAGATGACGTAGCTGACGCCCGACGGCACGCGGACGTTGTCTTCGAGCACGCGCATCTCGCCGTGCTCGTCGCGGATGAGGTCGATGCCCGACACCTGGATGCGCACGCCGTTGGCGGAGTGGATGCCGGCGGCCTGGCGGTAGAAGTACTGCGAGCTGGCGATCAGCCCGGCGGGGAGCACCTCGTCGCGCACGCAGTACTGGTGCCCGTAGGCGTCGTCGAGGAACGCCTCGAGCGCCCGCACACGCTGCTTCACACCTGCCTCGATGCGCGACCACTCGTCGAACGTGATCACGCGGGGCACGGCATCCAGCGGGAAGGGACGCTCCTCGCCCGCGAAGTCGAACGTCACACCCTGCGCGAGGTACGAGCTCGCGAGGGAATCGGTGCGCCCGCGCAGCTCTTCCTGAGTCATCTGCGCGAGCGCCTGGTACAGCTCTCGATAGGCCTCGCGGGACTCGGCCAGCGCACCCGGGTGAGCCGGGTTGCCGAACATCTCGTCGAACGCGGGAACCCCCGAGGGCGTCTTGCGCGGCGCGAGCGTGGAGCCGTAGCCGTCGAACAGATCACCCATCCGGACAGCCTAATGCGGGCCGTGTTGCCACGGTGTTTCGACGGATGCCGGCGGCACCGCGAGCGCGAGCACCGGCGATGCACCGCACACCGCCGTCCGAGCTCACGCAACTCGAGGCAGCCCCGCCACGACGCACGCACGGCGCCGTAAGAACCCCGTAACCCCCGACACCGCCCTGCGGACGCCCGCGAACCATACGCTGGCACCATGGCTGCGACCCGATCCGACGGACGCGCGCCCGCCCCGCTGACTTGGATCGCGGGAGTGGCCGCCGTCCTGCTCGCGGCCGGGCTCGGCGAGTTGGCGGCCATGGTCGTCAGCCCCTCGTCCAGCCCCGTGGCGGCGGTCGGCGCCGCCCTCATCGACGTGGCACCGCCGTGGGCGAAAGACACCGCCATCGCCCTGTTCGGCACGGCCGACAAGATCGCCCTCATCGTGGGCATCGGCCTCGCGATGCTGGTGCTCGCCGCCCTCGCCGGCTGGCTTCAGGCCCGCCGTCCACCGTGGGGCGTCGTCGTGATCGCCCTCTTCGGCATCACCGGCGCGATCGTCGCCGCGACGCGGCCCGGCGCCGGCGCCCTCGCGTGGCTGCCCTCGCTCGTCGCCGGTGTCGTGGGCGCCGTCACGCTCTGGCTGCTGGTCCGGCTGCTGCAGCCCGCAGGCGCCCACCGCGCACACGCCGAACGAGCACGGGCCGAATCGGCACAGGCCGAAGCGGCATCGGTCGAACCTGCAACTCCCGTCGCCGGTCCGACCTCCGACATCCCCGCCACGCAGCCACCCAGCCGCCGCACGTTCTTCGCGTGGGCGGGTGCCGCCGCCGCAGCCGGCATCCTCGCGACGGTGGTCGGCGTGCGCGGCGCGACGTCCGCGACGGTCGCAGCCGTGCGGCGGGCGGTGAGGCTTCCGCAACCGGCTGCCGCGGCATCCGCTGTCCCTGAGGGCGCGGAACTCGACATCGCGGGGCTGACCGACGTCGTCACCCCGAACGACCAGTTCTACCGCATCGACACCGCCCTCATCGTGCCCGAGGTCGATACCGCCGACTGGCGGCTGCGCGTGCACGGCATGGTGGCGAACGAGTTCGAGCTGACGTGGGACGAGCTGTTGGCGCTGCCGCTCGAGGAGTCGTGGACCACGCTCACGTGCGTCTCCAACGAGGTCGGCGGCAACCTGATCGGCAACGCGCGGTGGCTGGGCTACCCGCTCCGCGAGCTGCTGGCACGCGCCCGCCCCACCGCGGACGCCGACATGGTGCTGTCACGGTCGATCGACGGGTTCACGGCATCCACACCTCTCGAGGCCCTCACCGACGACCGCAACGCGATCCTCGCCGTCGGCATGAACGGCGAGCCCCTGCCGCTCGAGCACGGCTTCCCGGTGCGCATGGTGGTGCCCGGGCTCTACGGCTACGTGTCGGCGACGAAGTGGGTCGTCGATCTCGAGGTGACGCGGTTCGACCGCGCCACCGCGTACTGGACGACGCGCGGCTGGTCCGAGCGCGGCCCGATCAAGCTGCAGTCGCGCATCGACGTCCCTCGCAAGGGGCAGGGGCTGAAGGCCGGCGAGGTCACGATCGCCGGCGTCGCGTGGCAGCAGCATGTCGGCGTAGCGGGCGTCGAGGTGCGCATCGACGAGGGCGAGTGGATGCCCGCGGACCTGGCGACCGCGATCTCGGACGACACGTGGGTGCAATGGAGCGTGCCGTGGACGGCGACGACCGGCGACCATGTCATCCAGTGCCGCGCGACGAGCACCACCGGAGAGGTGCAGACCGAGAGCACGGCGCCGCCGGCCCCGGACGGCGCCACCGGCTGGCACTGGCGGACGGTGTCGGTCTTCGACTGACGACCGGGCGCGGGTCAGGCCGCGAGCACCACGCGCAGCTGCTCGACCGCCCAGTCCAGCTCGGTGCCGCGGATGACGAGCGGCGGAGCGATCCGGATGGTCTGCCCGTGCGTGTCCTTGACGAGCACACCCCGGCCGATGAGCCGCTCCGCGATCTCGCGACCGGTGCCGACGGCGGGGTCGATGTCGACGCCCGCCCACAGCCCCGCGACGCGCACGCCCGTCACCCCATGACCGATGAGCGTCTGCAGACTCGACTCGAGGTGCTCGCCCAGCAGCTTCGCGCGACGCTGGAACTCGCCGGTCTGCAGCATCTCGACCACCCGCAGGCCGACCGCGGCGGCGAGCGGGTTGCCTCCGAACGTCGAGCCGTGCTCGCCCGGACGGATCACGCCGAGCACATCGCGATCGGCCGCGACGGCCGAGACGGGAAGGATGCCGCCGCCCAGCGCCTTGCCGAGCAGATAGACATCGGGCACGACCCCCTCGCGGTCGCACGCGAACGTCTCACCCACGCGGCCGAGCCCGGACTGGATCTCGTCGGCGATGAGCAGCACGCCGCGGCGGGTGCAGATCTCGCGCACCGCCCGCAGGTAGCCCTCCGGCGGGACGACCACGCCGGCCTCGCCTTGGATCGGCTCGACCAGGACCGCCACGGTGTCGTCCGTGATGGCGGACTCGATCGCCGCGGCGTCGCCGAACGGCACGGATGCGAAGCCGGGCGCGAACGGGCCGAAGTCGGCCTGCGCCTGCGGGTCGTCGCTGAAACCGACGATCGTCGTCGTGCGGCCGTGGAAGTTGCCGTGGGCCACGACGATGGTCGCGGCATCCGGTGCCACGCCCTTCACCCGGTATCCCCACGCGCGTGCGACTTTGATGCCGGTCTCGACGGCCTCCGCGCCCGTGTTCATGGGGAGCACGAGGTCCTTGCCGCACAGCGCCGCGAGCGCGGCCGCGAAGGGTCCGAGACGGTCGTTGTGGTACGCCCGGCTGGTGAGCGTGAGGCGGTTCAGCTGCTCCTGCGCGGCAGCGAGGAGCGCCGGATGGCTGTGCCCGAAGTTGAGCGCCGAATACGCCGACAGCAGGTCGAGGTAGCGCTTGCCCTCGACATCCGTCACCCAGGCGCCCTCACCCCGTGAGATGACGACGGGCAGCGGGTGGTAGTTGTGCGCGACGTGCTCCTCTTCGGCGGCGATGATCTGACTCATCGCCGCATCGACGGAGGGGGTGGTGGCGGTCATGGTGCTCCTCTTTCCCGCCGTCAGCGCCGCAGCTCGAGCGTGCAGCACTTGATGCCGCCGCCGCCGAGCAGCAGCTCGGACAGGTCCACGAGCACCGGGTTGTACCCGCGCTCACGCAGCTGCGCCTCGAAGCCCTTCGCCCGCGGCGAGATGATGACGTTGCGGCCGTCGCTGGCCGAGTTGAGGCCGAACACGGCGCCGTCGGCGTCCGCGACGTGGATCGCGTCGGGGTAGCGCTCGGCGAGGATCGCCTGGCTGCGCTCGTCGAACGCGTGCTCGAGGTAGGCGATGTTGGCCTTCTCGACGCCGCCCGGGCCCTCGACCGGATCGAGCACCGAGATCGCGGTGTCGAGGTGGTAGAACCGCGGGTCGACGAGGTTGAGGCTCACGACCTCCTTGCCGAACACGTCGGCGAGCTCGCGGTGGCTGTCGCCCGTCGAGCGGAAGCCGGTGCCGGCGAGGATCGTCTCACCGACGAGCAGGAAGTCGCCTTCGCCCTCGTTGACCTCGACCGGCTCGGCCACGTCGTAGCCGTTGGCCCGGAACCAGTCCATGAACGCCGGCCCCTCGGGCACGCGCTCCTGGAACCGGAACTTCGCGCCGTACGCGACGTTGTCGATCACGAAGCCGCCGTTGGCGGTGTAGACCATGTCGGGCAGGCCCTCGATGGGATCGATCAGGTGCACCTCGTGACCGAGTGCGATGTACGTGTCATACAGCGTCTGCCACTGGCGGACCGCGAGGTCCGTGTCGGTGGGGTTCGCCGGCACCATCCAGGGGTTGATCGTGTAGCTCACCGTGAAGTGCTCGGGGCGGCACATCAGGTAACGACGGACCTGCTGGATGCGACCGCCCGCGACGGCGGTCTGGGTCGCGCCTTCGGTGGCGGCGCCTTCTGCGGTCGGCGAGGCGGTCGAGGTGACGGGCGCGGTGTTCTGCGTGGACATCTTGCTCCTGTACGAGGGGCGGCGGACGCTGTCCAGGGGCCCGGCGGCCCTTCGACTCGCTGCGCTCGCTCAGGAACCGCGACGGAAGGGGACAACCGGGCACGCCGCGACCATTCTCTCACGGACAGCGAACCTGACCCTCGGAAGCGCGCGCCCGTACCCGACGCGGACGCTGTGCCCCTCCTCGGCTGCGAAAAGTCGGGCGGGTCACCCGACGCGCCGGGCAACGGCATCCGCCCCCGGCGTGTCGCCGTCACCGACCCGTGTTCTCGCACGAGCACCAGGAGGAGGGATGCCGCAGCCTCAGTCCGCGAGCACCACGACCTTCCCCACCGCATGGCCGGCGGCGACGTGCGTGAGCGCGGCGGGCGCGTCGGAGAAGGGGAACGTGCGCTCGATGACCGGGCGCAACGACCCGGCCGCAGCCAGGGCGACGAGTTCGGCGAGCACTTCCGGCTTCGCCGTCGCCGCCAGCGGGCGGAGCGGCCGTCGCGAGGCGATCGACCGCACGGAGGCGCCGAGGATGCGGCCGATCGGCCCCAGCACGCGACCGCCCTCCCCCGACACGAGCACGACGCGGCCGCCGTCGCGCAGCAGGCGCTGCAGCGCATGGAGCGTCGCGGTGCCGGCGATGTCGACGACCACGTCGAACGAGCCGGCCTCGAGCTCCGGCGCACCGGGCTGCACGCGGCGGTAGTCGTAGGTGCGCGCCGCGCCCAGACCCTCGACGAGGGCGCGGTTGCGCTCTCCGCACAGCGCCCACACCTCGGCCCCGCGCAGCGCCGCGAGCTGCACGACGAACGTGCCGAC
This sequence comes from Microbacterium sp. ZW T2_14, assembly GCF_044987405.1. Classification (NCBI taxonomy): domain Bacteria; kingdom Bacillati; phylum Actinomycetota; class Actinomycetes; order Micrococcales; family Microbacteriaceae; genus Microbacterium; species Microbacterium sp. ZW T2_14. The sequence continues at coordinate 92,010 of NZ_JBJDRK010000005.1, forward strand.
ACCTCCCGAAGCCCCGATCACCAGAACGCGATGACCGGATGCCGCGCCACCGCGTTCGAGCGCCTGCCACGCCGTCCCGCCGGCGACCGGGAGCGTCGCCGCGACGACGGCGTCGAGAGCGGGCGGCCGGGACACCAGCCGGGCAGCCGGGGCGAGCGCATAGCGTGCGAGGCCGCCGCCGCCGGTCAGTTCGCCGATGACCTCATCGCCCACCGCCACGTCGGTCACGCCGTCGCCGATCGCGACCACGGTGGCTGCGGCATCCATCCCCCGCACCGGCTGGCGCGGCCGGCGCAGCCCGAACGCGAGACGGACGAGGAGCGGCTCCCCGCGCATCACGCGGATGTCGCCGTTGTTGAGGCCGGTGACGCGCAGCCGCAAGAGGGCCTCCCCGCGCCCTGGCGAGGGGACGTCGACCGTCTCCCGTGAAACGGCGTCGGGTCCGCCGTACCGGCACTGGGTCCATGCCGGCATCCTGTCGGTGCTGTGGGGAGAGGCTGTGGGCTCGGGCATGTCATTCCTCCGGGTAGTCGAAGAGGTCGTCGAGGCTCACGCCGAACGCGCGGGAGAGCTGGAAGGCCAGCTCGAGGGTGGGCGAGTACCTGCCCTGCTCGATCGCGATGAGGGTCTGCCGGGTGACTCCGACACGACGGGCGAGCTCGGCCTGCGTGATCCCGGCCGCCTCGCGGACGGCGCGGATCGAGTTGGTGACCCTGGTGGGCTTGACCATCAGACGAGCCCGCGGCGGTAGGCGACGACGCTCGCGACACCGCCGATGATCGACGAGACGGCGAAGCCGAGGAACATGCAGTTGGCGATCCAGAACCAGTCAGCCTCGAAGGCACACAGGACGATGACGCCGAGCCCGGCGATCACGAGGAACGCCTGCCCTACCCGGGTCGACATGTGTGCGATGTCGCGGTCGCGCTGATCGCTCTTGCCGACGCCCTCGGGATCCGTCAGACCGGCGAGCATGCCCCACACGATGCTGATGACGATCGCGGCGACGATGCTGCCGCCGATCGTCCAGAGCATCAGCGGCACCCAGTCGACCTCCGTCAACGGCCCGCCGCCCGCCTGCTGCAGGACGAGGATCACGTAGACCGCGACCCCGACCACGCCCGCGATGAGGCTCGCCCAGATGTTCCGCTCTTCGTAGACCACGACTCTCTCCGATGTCTAGAATCTTTGACATCCGCAGGCTACGCCGTGCACGGCATCCGTGTCAATAATTCTTTACATATCGGATCGCGCTCTACCCGAGCGCTGCGTGTACCGGCAGTGCTTCCCATTCGGCCCGCAGCACGCCCATCACGACGGAGTCGTAGCGTTCGCCCCGCACCTCCCGAGCGTCGCGGAAGCGCGCCTCCTCGCTGAATCCGAGCCGATGCCCGACTCCGAGCATCCGCGCGTTGCCCGACCACGTCGAGTAGTCGAGACGCACGACGTCGGTCGTCGAGAAGAGGTGGTCGGTCCAGATCCGCAGCGCCTCGGTGCCGACGCCGCGGCCCCGCGTCGCCGGGTCGTAGACGGTCAGTCCCATGCGACGCCAGTCCGACTCCTCGGATTCCCAGTGCCACGACACCGAGCCGACCATCTCGTCGGGTGCGTCCTCCCTCACGATCACGGCGCGCGACAGCGGCGACTCGGCGGCGTACTCCCCCGACGCGATGCGGCCGCGGAACCGGTCGAGGCGCTCATCGATCTCCGGGGCCGAGGCCTTGGCGAAGTACGGCCCATCCCACCGGTGCCACTCCTGTTCGGGCTGCAGCCAACGGCGGTACGCCTCGAGGTCGCCTTCCTCGAACGCGCGGACGATGACGCCGCCGCTCCTGCCGATCACTCGATGTGCGCTCACCGCGTCAGTCTCGCAGGATCACGGATGCCGCGGCCCGCGGCATCCGTTCGCCGGAGGCATCCGTTCGGGTGGCGGAGTGTGCGCGATCCAGGCCCGAGCGGCCGCACATCGTGGCACTCGAACGCGCCGCGCGCGACGACGCGCCGGCGCCCGCGAATCGGGGGCACCGGCGCGCCGTCGTCGTGCCTCCTACTCGCCGCCGTCTCGGAACAGACGGGGGGCCAGGTCGATGAGGTTCTGCTGCCAGACGTCCCACCCGTGGGGGCCGATCGTCACGCCGTTGAACTCGTACTCGATACCCAGCTGGTCCAGCACCGGGAGCGAGCTCATCACAGATCCGTAGGTGAAGTCCGTGATGTCACCCGTGTAGAGCCGGTACAGCTCGGTGCCCTCGTTGATCGCCGCGACATCGACGCCCGCCGTGCCGCCGAAGCCCGCCGCGAAGGTGCCGATCCAGGCGAACTCGCCGGGGTGCGCCTTCAGCACCGAGACCGTGCGCGCCCCGCCCGCGGACAGGCCCGCCAGCGCGCGATCGATCGGATCGCTGCTGACGTTGTAGCGCTCCTCCGTCACCGGCACCACGTTCTCGAGCAGCTCGCGCGGGTAGTCGCCGACGTTGCCGTTGGGCATCACCACGACCATCGGCTCGATGGCGCCGTCCCGTGAGAGGTTGTCGAGGATCTGACGCGCGCGTCCGACCTCGACCCAGTCGGTCCAGCTCTGACCGCCACCGTGGTTCAGCACGAACAGCGGGTAGGGCTCGGCCCGGGCGGGGTCGTACCCCGGGGGCGTCCACACATAGGCGCTGCGCTCCTGAGCCGCCACCGTGCTCTGGTACGTCATGACCTCCAGGTTGCCGCCCTGCCCCTGGGGCACGTCGGCAAGCAGCCGCGAACCCTCTCCCGGGACGAGGAAGGTGCTCCAGGCCGGCTCCGAAGTGACCTTCGTCGGGTTCGACGTGTCCTTGACGGACTGACGGTCGACGATGAGCCGGTAGTGGTAGAACTTCTCCTCGAGCGGACCGACGGTCGCCCTCCAGCGATCACCGACCTTCGTCATCTCGACGCGCAGCCAGCTGCCACCGGGCGCCCAGTTCGCCCACACCGAGACGTACTCGGCATCGGCGAAGGCGGTCGTCGTCTCGAACGTCACGAAGTCGTCCTCGGTGAGCCACGGCGTGGGCGTCGTGCCGGCGGCCGGCGGTTCGAAGCGCTCGGTGAGCGCCGTGTGGCCCTCGCTCATCGCAGGGTCCGACGCCTCGCCGGTGAACAGCCGCGGCGCGAAGTCGATGAGGTTCTCCTGCCAGGCGTTCCAGTTGTGCCCGGCATCCGGGTTCACGCCGTCGAACTGGTAGTCCAGACCGATCGCGTCGAACTTCTGGAGCGAGTCGTAGACGTCGTTGTAGGCGATGTCGGTCTTGTTGCCGACGTAGACCCGGAACAGGCCGGTGCGGTCGTTCATCCGGTCGACCGCGAGGTCGTCGAGGGCTCCGAACCGCCCGGCTCCGAAGGTGCCGACTGCACCGAATGCGCCCGGGTGCTCGCTGAACACCTCGAAGGCCTGGCCGCCGCCCATCGAGAGGCCGGCCAGCGCCCGCTTCTCTTTGGAGGGCGAGACGTTGTAGGTGCGCTCCACGGCGGGGACGATGTTGTCCAGCAGCTCCGCCGAGAAGTCGTCGACGTTGCCGTTGCCCATCACCACGAGCATGTCCTCGAGCTGTCCGGCCAGCCACAGATTGTCGAGAATCTGCTCGGCACGGCCCACCTCGACCCAGTCGCGGTAGCTCTGGCCGCCTCCGTGCTGGAGGTACAGCACCGGCAACTTCTTGCCCTTGGCCTTGTAGGTCGGCGGCACCCAGACGAGCGCCTGGCGCTCCTCGCCCGCCACCGAGCTCCGGTAGGACAGCGTCTGGACGACCCCCGCCTCCTGCGGGGCATCGGCCAGCAGTGCGGCCGACTCACCGGGGATGAAGAACGTGCTCCATTCCGGTTCGGATGCCACGCTGGTGGGGTTGCTCGTGTCCTTCAGCACTTTGCTGTCGTCACCGGTGACCTGGTAGTAGTACAGGCCGGGCTCGAAGGGCCCGTAGGTCGCGGTCCAGTTCGCGCCGCTGCGCTGCAGCCCGATCTGCGCCCAGTTGTGCGAAGGTCCGAAGTTGCCCTCGACCACCACCTGCGACACCGGTCCGACCGCGGCTTCGACGGCGGCGTTCGGCACGGCGATCCGCAGATAGCCGCCTTCCTGCTGAGCGATCCACGGGTCCGCCGCGTTCGCCGGCGCGGCCGCCATCAGCCCGGCGAGCGCCAGGACCGCGGCCGTGACGACGGCCACGGTTCGTCTCGCTCCCCTGAACCGGCCGGAGCGCCGGTCTTCGGATGTGATCTCCATCGACTCCTCATCTCGTGTGACTCGACCGACTCCCGGAGCACGCTGACCCCGGGGGCCGACTGGCTGAGACGGGCGGACGCACGGCGACGTGCGACTTTACAACGTAGTAACTCCCGTCTCCGCTCACTCTGACAGAGGCGCTCGCGTGCGGTCAAGGAAAAGTACAACGTCGTAAAGAATCGCTTTACAACGTCGTAAACCGGCGGTAGCCTGACCCCGCCGAGCGGGACTGCCCGGCACTCAACGGCCATTCGAGGAGGAACGGTGGAGAGTATCGCGCAACAGCGCAGACACGACGAGGGAGCCCCGCACGAGGTCGGACGGGAGGAGATCTTCGGCAGCCGGCGCCTGAAGGCACTGGCCGTCGTGATCCTCGCGTGGGCCATGCTGCTCACCATGGCGCCGGGATCGGCCAAGGCAGACGAGGGGCCGCTGACCCCCGGCCCGACCGTGATCGCGGACCCGGCCTCGCCGACCGGCTACACGGGGCACTTCGTCTACTACGACCCGGATGCGACCAGCGTCCGCTTCGTCGCCGACATCCTGCTGCGCAACTGGGCAGACCCGGCCGACACGAAGGTGTACCAGCCGGGCGAGTACAAGCCCGGTCTCATGCGGGGCGGTGGCGCGTACGACGTCGAGATGACCGACGCGGGCAACGGCTACTGGGTGACGGACGTTCCGCTCGCCGCGGGTGCGAACCAGTACTGGTTCTACGTCGACGGCAACACCAGCCTGTGGGTGGCCGACCCGGCCAACTCGCCGATCTTCGCGCCCGACGGACTGACGGGCACCGCTCGGCGGGCGTTCAACAAGGTGTTCGTCCCCTACGACGCCGGGAAGCAGAACTACGCGCCGCTCGCCGCGCGCCAGATCGAGCTCGAGCGGGCCGACTCGCCCAAGGGCACGTGGAGCTACGTTCCGTTCGAGGTCAACGGCACCACCCGCACCATCGGGGTCTACCTCCCGCCGGGATACGAGGCCGACCGCGCCGAGCCGTACAAGACGATCTACATGCAGCACGGCAGCGGACAGGACCAGTCGGACTGGATGAACATGGGCGACGTCCCGGTCATCATGGACAACCTGATCCAGGACGGCACCACCGAGCCGGCGGTCGTCATCACGACCAACACGAACTACCTCGGCGCCGCCAACCAGGGCTACCCCAACCTGCGGAACGTGGTGATCCCGTTCGTCGAGTCGAACTACAACGTCTCGACTGATGCGATCGACCGTGCGTTCGCTGGGCTGTCGGCAGGTTCAGGAGTGACGCAGAACCTGATCAACTTCGATGCTGACGCTTTCGGCTACTACGGGCCGTGGAGCGGCGGCGCGAGCGTTCGGCTCACGACGCCGAACCTGGCTGCGCCGTACATCCTCTACGGCGGCGGTCGCTGGGACTTCGGGCTGCCCAACGCGAATACGGTCGCGGCGCTCGACAACGTCGGGTTCGTCGAGAACGTCGTCGTCGCCGGTGCGCACGACTTCAACACGTGGAACCAGATGTTCGCGACGTTCGCCCGCGACTACCTGTGGCACCCCGAGGCGTTCATCAAGGACGAGATCGACACGCTCAAGGCGGGCGTGGCCGAGGCGGGCCTCAACAAGGGCAACGCGAACGCCCTCACGGTCAAGCTCGACCAGGCTCTGAGCCTCGTGGCCAAGGGCGACAGCGCCGGCGCCCTCGAGGTGCTGAACGGCTTCGTGTCTCAGGTCACCGAGTTCTCGGCCGCCGGGAAGCTGACCGCGGAGCAGTCGGCCGCGCTGGTGCCGGTCGCTCAGAAGATCCTCTTCAACGTGGGCTACTGGGTGCAGTGATCCGCTGCTGAGGCGAATGCGGTGCCGGTGGGCTTCGGCCTGCCGGCACCGCTACGTGCACGCGGTGCGCACCTCGGCCGCCGGCATCCGCTCCCCGTATGGAACCGGGCGCAGCCCTCTCGGCGGCTCTCTGGCAGGCGGCCGCGCTAGCGTACGGGCGCAGCGGTCGAATCGCGGAGGACGAGGCTGGTCGCCAACTCGACCCGCGTGACGTCGGGCTGCGGCTCGTCGAGCTGCTGCAGGAGCAGCTTGGTCGCCTGTTCGGCCATCTCGCGCAAGGGCTGGTGAACCGTCGTGAGCCGCGGGCGGGCGAGCTCGGCGATCGCGAGGTCGTCGTAGCCGACCACAGAGAGCCCTCCTGGAACCGCGACACCCCTCGCCTGTGCCGCGTAGAGCACCCCGAGCGCCTGCAGATCGTTGCCCGCGAAGATGGCCGTGGGCGGATCCGCGAGATCCAGCAGCTCTCCCGCGTGCCTCTCGCCTCCCTCTCGCTGGAAGTCGCCGTACCGGATCCATTCCGGCTCGATCGCCGCTCCCGCCGAGGTCATCGCCGCACGGTAGCCGTCGAGCCGCGCGAGGGAGGACATCACCTCCTCGGGACCCGTGATCGCCGCGATCCGGCGATGGCCGAGCTCCAGCAGGTGCCTCGTCGCGGCGAGGCCGCCGGACCAGTTCGCCGACCCGACCGAGGGGATGCCGGGTGCCGGGTCGCCCGCGGGATCGATGATGACGAACGGGATGCCTCGCGCCTTCAGCGTGGCGCGACCCTGCGGAGGGACGTCGGCGAACAGCAGGATGATCCCGGTCGGGCCGCGACGAACGACGGCATCGAGCCATTCGGCACCGGGCGCGCGTCTGTCACCGCTCACCGACAGCGAGATGGCCAGCCCGGCCTCGGCGGCGCTCTCGCGGACCCCCTCGATGACGGCGAGCGCCCAGTCGCCGTCGAGTTCGTGGAGCACGACCTCGATGTACTCGCGCCGGTCCTTGCTCCTCCGGCGTCGATAGCCGCTGCGGCGCAGCTGCTCCTCGACGAGGGCGCGCGTCGCCGAGGACACGTCTGCCGCGCCGTTGAGCACCTTGGAGATGGTCGTCAGCGACACGCCGGTCTGTGCGGCGATCTCCTTGAGGGTCACCCGCTGGGTCCGCGCCATGACACCACCTGGACTCTGCAAGAGGGATCGATCGGGCTGCGCTCAGTCGAGCGTCAGCACCGTCCATGAGACGGGCGGCAGCGTGATGCTGACCGTGCCGTCGCCGATCCTCACCGACGTGTTCTCCTTCGGGGTGACGCGCTCGGGATCGTCCAGGGTGTTCGCCGCGTGGATGTCGCCGTCGAAGAGCGACGTCGCCTGGGCGTCTCCGACGGCCCCCATCGCGCGGGTGTCGATGTCGAGCGTCAGTTCCTCCGTGAGGCTGCGGTTGACGGCGAAGACCGTCGTGCCACCGCCGACCTCGTCGTAGGTCGCGACGGCGTCGACGAGCGGCACCTCGCCGTAGAGCTGGGTGTCGTAGGTGGGGCTGTCGAGCTTGAGCTCCAGCGCGACGCCCCGCGCCAGGCGCGAGGTGAGCGAGAACGGGTGGAACGTGGTCTGCCGCCACGCCGGGCCGCCCGGCTCGGTCATGATCGGCGCGATGACGTTGACGAGCTGCGCGAGGCTGGCCGCCGTCACCCGATCGGCGTGGCGGATCAGCGAGATCATGAGGCTGCCCAGCACGACGGCATCGAGCACCGAGTACGAGTCCTCGAGCAGGCGGGGCGCGACCGGCCACTCCGCCACGTCGGTGATCCTGTCGACCTCGTGGTAGCGGGACTGGTACCAGACGTTCCACTCGTCGAACGAGATGTTGATGGTCTTGTCGCTTCGTCGCGTGGCCTTGACGTGGTCGGCGGTCGCCACGACGGCCTCGATGAAGCGGTCCATGTTGACGCTGGAGGCGAGGAAGCTGCCGTAGTCGTCGCCGCGGGGCTCGTAGTAGGCGTGGCACGAGATGAAGTCGACGTCGTCGTAGGTGTGCTCGAGGACCACGCGCTCCCATTCGCCGAACGTCGGCATCTGCGCGCTCGAGCTGCCGCAGACGACGAGCTCGAGATCGGGGTCGATCTGTCGCATCGCGCTGGCGGTCTTCGCTGCGAGCCGGGCGTACTCCTCGGCCGTGCTGTGTCCGAGCTGCCAGGGGCCGTCCATCTCGTTGCCCAGGCACCACATCCGGATGCCGTGAGGTTCAGGATGCCCGTTGGCGACGCGGCGCTCTGCCCAGTGCGTGTCCGAGCGCAGGTTGGCGTACTCGAGGACGTCGAGGGCCTCCAGCACGCCTCGCGTGCCCAGGTTGACCGCATACATCAGCTCGCTGTCGACCTTCTTGAGCCAGGTTGCGAACTCGTCGAGTCCGATCTCGTTGCTCTCGGTCGAGTGCCATGCCAGGTCGAGCCGGCGCGGTCGCTCTTCCCGCGGTCCGACGCCGTCCTCCCAGCGGTACCCCGACACGAAGTTGCCGCCCGGGTAACGGATCGTCGAGACGCCGAGTTCGCGCACGAGTTCGATGACGTCGGTGCGGAAGCCGTCCTCGTCGGCGTTCTCGTGCCCCGGCTCGTAGATGCCGTCGTACACGCAGCGGCCCAGGTGCTCGACGAACGATCCGAAGAGGCGGCGATTGACGGGTCCGATGGTGAACTGCGGGTCGAGGGTGAGGTGTGCTCGGTTCATTCTTCTCTTCCAAGGACGAGGGAAAGGGGCAGGGGCGTGGAGCGCCCGCTCACTTGAGGCTTCCGATCGACAGCCCACCCTGCCAGTACTTCTGGAGGCCCAGGAACGCGATGATCAGCGGGATCACCGAGACGAGCGCGCCGAGGATGATGATGCTCCACAGGCTCTGCCCGCCCGCCGCCCCGTACGTCGATGCGGTGGACTGCCAGAGCCCGATGCCGACGGTCACGGGATAGAGGCGGTTGTCGGAGAGCATCACGAGCGGGAGGAAGTAGTTGTTCCACGAGGCCACGACGGACAGCAGCACCACCGTCACGATCGCCGGGCGGAGGAGCGGCAGCGCCACCTGCAGGAACGTCCGGAACTCGCCCGCGCCGTCGACGCGTGCAGCGTCCAGCAGCTCGTCCGGCACCGCATCACGCGCGTACACGTTCATGAGGTAGACCCCGAACGGATTGAGCAGGCTGGGGAAGATCACCGCCCAGATGGTGTTCGTCCAGCCGACCTGGGCGAACAGCACGAAGGTGGGGATGACGAGCGCGGTCGTCGGGATCATGACGGCGCCCAGCAGGATCGCGAATGCGGCACGCCGGCCGGTGAAGCTGTACTTCGCGAATCCATAGCCGGCCAGCACGGCGAGCACCGTCGCTCCGACACCGCCGGCGATCGCGTAGAGGGCGGAGTTCGCCAGCCACCGTGCGTAGATACCCCCGCTGTAGGTGAAGAGTTCGACCAGATTGCCGATGTAGTCGATGTCGTCCGAGAACCAGAGCGCACTGCCACCCCCGAACAGCCCGGCCGAGCTCTTCGAGCTGTTGACGATGAGCCACCAGAACGGGATCAGGAAGTAGATCATCAGCAGCGCGAGCACGATGTTCATCGGGATGCGGCCGCGTGTGGGAGGAGTCGACCGGCGCTCGACGCGTCTGCGCGGCTTCGGGCTCGTCCCGGTGAGCTCCATGGGTGTGACGGTCATGAGAAGAAGCTCCCTCGCTTGCGGGTGGCGAACAGGAAGATGTACACGCACAGGAAGACGACAGCCCCGAGCGCGAACGAGATCGCTGCGCCGTAGTTGTAGTTCGCCAGCGAGAACGCCTGCTGGTAGGCGTACATGTTCGGCGTGAAGTCGTTGGGAATCGCTCCGGCGGCCAGCTGCTGGAGGATCTGGGGCTCGTTGAAGAACTGCAGGGTGCCGATCAGGGCGAACACCAGGATGAGCAGCAGGGCTGGAGCGAGCAGCGGGATCTTGATCCGGAGGACGATCTGCCACTGCGATGCGCCGTCTATGCGGGCCGCCTCGTACAGCGTCGGATCGATGCCCTGCAGCGCCGCGTACAGGATGATCATGTAGTAGCCGGCCCACTGCCACGTCACGATGTTGAGCAGGCCGTAGAAGATCAGGCTGCTGCTCAGGAAATCAGGGGCCTCTCTGCCGAAACTTTCGAAGATCTCCGCGAGGGGACCGAAGTTGTCGCTGTAGAGGAACCCCCACATCAGGGCACCGATCACGGTCGGGATCGCGTAGGGCATGAAGATCATCAGGCGCGAGAATCGCGCGAACCGTGTGATCACGATGTCGAGGATCAGCGCGATCGCAAGCGAGATCGCCATCTGCAGCGGGATGAGCACCAGCGAGAACCGGATGACGAACCACATGCCGTCGAGGAAGGACGGGTCGGTGAAGGCCTTGGCGTAGTTGCCGAAGAGGACGAACCTCGTCCCGCCGATGAGGGACTTCTGGAACAGGCTCAGATAGAGCGCGAACCCGATCGGGAGTACGAGAAGGGCGAGGAAGACGATCCCGAAGGGTCCGACGAAAAGCCAGCCGTACAGGTTCTGACGCCGCGTGGTCGACCTTCTGTGCTTCGTCTTCGCGGGGGTTGCGGTTGCCGCAGTCATGATTTCTCCAGGTCTGGCAGGGGATGCCCGAGGGCCGGTCCGCACGAGCACGGACCGGCCCTGCGGTCACGTCACTTGACGGTGAACCCCTGCTCCTCCGCGTAGGCCACGACGGCGTCCTGCAAGGCGTCCGCCGCCTCGGAGCCGGTTGCGGACCCCTCGTTGATGCGGGCGATCTGCTCCGTCAGCTGCGAGTAGTAGAACTGACCGATCGGCGTGTACGTCATGCCCTCGTAGGCGTTGGCCGCCGGCACGTACACCTCCTTGTTGGCCTGCTGGCCTCCGAAGAAGGGCACCTCGTAGTCCTGGAACTCGGGCGAATCGAGCACGTTGACGTTCAGCGGGAAGATGATCTGGTTCTGCCAGCCGTCGTCGAGCGAAGCCTGATCCGCGTAGACACCGAACGCCACCTTGGCCGCGAGATCGGGGTCGCTCGCCTGACTCGAGACGGCCATGGCCGAGCCGCCCCAGTTGATCGCGATGGGGTTGCTCGGATCCCACTGCGGCATCGGGGCTGTCGCCCAGACACCGGCATCCGCGCCCTCGCCGACACCGGCGCCCTGGAGGTAGCCCGGAGCCCAGGCGGCCGAGAGGTAGGTCGCGTAGTCGCCGTTGATCACACCGGCGATGTACTCGGGAGTGAACTGGTCCTCCGTGCCGACCAGACCCTTCTCGACGAGGCCGGCCCAGTAGTCGAGGACCTCCTTGATCTCGGGGCTGTTGAGTTCGATGCCGATCTCACCCTCATTGGCAGGGTCGTACTCGAACGGCTGCGCACCGTTCTGGTACATCAGCGCCGTGACCTCGGCCGGCTGGTTCGCCGCGAAGCTCGCGAAGACCGGGCCTCCGGCATCCTTCACCGTCTGCGCCGCGGTCTCGAGCTCGGCCCACGTGGTGGGCGGAGTGATGCCGTACTGGTCGAAGATGTCGGTGCGGTAGATCATCCCCATCGGGCCGCCGTCGACCGGAGCACCGTAGACGCCGTCACCGACGGACACGTCCTTCCACGCACCTTCGCTGAAGTTGTCCTTCACGTCGTCGTAGCCGAGGTCGTTCAGTTCGACCAGGGCGTCCTGGGCCTGGAAGGTCGCGATGCGGTCGGCCTCGACCATCATCACGTCGGGGGCGCCGCTGCCGGCCGAGATGGCGGTCTGGAACTTGTCGTAGGCGTCACCGCCCGCGCCGGCGTTCGTCCAGCAGACCTGGACCTCGTCGTTCTGCTCGTTGAAGTTGTCGACGACGAGCTCCATGTTGGGATACCAGGCCCACATGGTGACGACCGGCAGGTCCTCCTTGGGGATGGTGTTGGTGCAGTTGGCGTCGTCGTTGCCGCCGCCGTCGGCGTTGTCGCCGCCACCTCCGGCGGTGCAGGCAGACAGAGCGCCGACCAAGGCGAGCGCTGTGACTGCAGCAAGGACAGGCTTCGTCTTCACTGGAGTTTCCTTTCGGTATTGCTGACTTCTTCGTCGGTGCACGACCGTTGCGAGGGCCGTCCGCCCCGGGTGGCGGCGGGTGGTCCACGTATGGTCTACAACGTTGTAGAGCAACGTTGTAGACACTTTCCCACCGGCCGCATCGAGTGTCAAGGCGCCGACGGAATTTTCTGAGCGGGCGGCGAAACTTCTGCCGTCAGTAGGTGACGGGCGCCTCGCCGAGGCGGGCCAGGAGCGCCGACAGGGCCGCGTATGCCTCGTCCCGGTAGGCCGCGAGCTCCGGCGCACGCTCCGGAGGCGTGGCGAGGAAGCCGGCCCCCGACTTGAGTCCGTGCTCTCCCCGCGCGACGTGGTCCGCCAGGATGCCGGGCTCGGAGAAGCGATCCGGATAGGCGCTGTGAAGGGACCCGTAGCAGTACTGGTACACGTCGAGGCCGGCGATGTCGGCGATGGCGAACGGCCCGAAGAAGGGCAGTCGGAACCCGAACGTGGTGCGGGCGATGAGGTCGATCGCCTCGGGCGTCGCCACCCCCTCCTCCACCAGGCGGGCCGCCTCGCCGAACAGCGCGTACTGCAGTCTGTTGAGCACGAATCCGGTGACGTCGGTGATCGGCACGCCGACCTTGCCGCAGTCACGGAGCAGCTCCACCACCGCGGCCACCGCGTCCGGACGCGTGGTGGCATGCGGAATGACCTCGACGCCGGGGATGAAGGGGGCAGGGTTGCTGAAGTGCACGCCCAGGAAGCGCTCCACGCCGTCGACGCCCTCCGCCAGCGTGCCGATGGAGATCGTCGACGTGTTGCTGCCGATGAGCGCGTCGGCACGGCAGCTGCGGCTGATCCGGCCCAGGGTCTCGTGCTTGATGGCGATCACCTCCGGCACGGCCTCCTCGATGAAGTCGACCTCGGCGACGGCCTCCTCGATCGAGCGCGCCGCGGTCACCCGGGCGGCGACGCGTTCGCCGGCGTCCTCGGGGAAGATCCCGCGGGCGGCGTAGTCGCCCGCTTCCCGGATGATGCGCTGCCGGTTCGTCTCGGCCAGCTCGGCACTCGCATCCGCGAGGACCACGTCCCGCCCGGAGAGCGCCAGCACCTGGGCGATGCCGCCTCCCATGTAGCCGGACCCCACAACCGCCGCCGTCGAGATCATCTCTCACCCTCCTCGTATCGCCCGATCAACTGCACCTTCTCGGCGGACGCCGACAAGGGGTCGAAATGATGGTCGAGCCAGTCCGAGACGAGCTTCTTGGCGAGCTCGATCCCGATGACCCGTGCGCCCAGCGTCAGTACCTGGGCGTTGTTGCTCTTGACCGAGCGCTCCACCGAGTACGCATCGTGAGCGGTGACCGCGCGGATGCCGCGCACCTTGTTCGCGGCGATCGCGACCCCGAGCCCCGTGCCGCAGATGAGGAGCGCTCGGTCGGCTTCACCTCTCGCCACGCGGGTGGCCGCCTCGATGGCGACGCGCGGGTACGGCGTGGGGTCGGCACCGGCCACACCCACATCCACCACGCTGCTCACCCGCGGATCAGCGGACAGCATCTCCCGGAGCACCTCTTTGTACTCGTAGCCGGCGTCATCGGCACCGACGACGATCGTCCAGCCCATGCCTCACTCCTGTTCTTCTCGTGCGGACGCGAGGCCTGCAACGGTGTCGACGATGATGTGGAAGGAGGTCGCACCCGGGTCCGGGTGCCCGAGACTGCGCTCCGCGAGCGGTTTCGCACGCCCGCGGCGCGGCAGCATCGCAGCGGTGGCCGCAGCTCCTTCCGCCGCCGCCGCAGCGGCGACGAGGAGTGCGGACCCGAGGTCTGCTCCGCTGTCGACCTGCGCACGGAGAGTCTGTTGGTACGGCACCATCGCGTCGAGCATCGTCTTGTCACCGGGTTCGGCCCCGCCGAGCTCGGCGATGCGGGTGCAGGCCGCGGCCACGGCGGTCGCGGCATCCACCGGCCGGAACTCCTCGCGATCGCCCAGCGCTCGTCCGAGCTCTGCGAGTCCGCTGCCCCAGAGCGCGCCCGAGGTGCCGCCGGCGGTCTCCGACCACGCGTCGCCCGCTGTCTCCAGCAGCTCACGCACGCCGACGGCGTCGCCCAGGGCGGCGGCCGCATCGACGGCGGCGTTCAGACCCCGCGTCATGCCGATGCCGTGATCCCCATCACCGGCGACCGCGTCGAGCTCTCCGAGGTGGTCGGCCTCGACGGCGATCGCGTCGCGCGCGCCCTCGAGGAGACGACGGGCCGTGGAGGCGGCGCGACGTGAGGCGGGCGTCGCGGGGATGACCTCCCCGCGCGACGCCGTCCCGGCCGTGGTGGGCGGCGGCGGCGTCGGCTGCGCCGGACGCACGCCGGCCGTCATCGCACCCTTGCGGAAGGCCGGCGAGGCTGCGGGTGCGCGCCACAGCTCCTCGAGCTCGTCGTCGAGCCAGAGCATCGTGAGCGACACCCCCGCCATGTCGAGGCTCGTCACGAACTCGCCGCATTCGGGCTCGACGATCTCGATGCCCCGACTCTCGAGGTGGTCGGCGACGGAGCCGAAGAGGACGAAGAGCTCCTCGTACTTCACCGAGCCGAGGCCGTTCAGCACGACGGCGGCACGTCGGCAGCCCTCGGGGCGCTCGGCGAGCAGCGGTTCGGCGAGGGTCGCCGCGAGTTCCGGCGCGGACTGCAGGGGGACGTCCCGCACGCCGGGCTCGCCGTGGATACCGAGCCCGATCGACATCTGGCCCTCGGGCACCTCGAAGAGCGGGTGGGTCGCCCCGGGCAGCGTGCAGCCGGCGAAGGCGACGCCGTGACTGCGCGTGCGGCTGTTGGCATGTGCGGCGAGGCGCTCCACCTCGTCGATCGAGTCCCCGCGGTCGGCCGCCGCACCGGCGACATGGAACACGCAGAGGATGCCGGCGATGCCGCGGCGCTCGTCCCGCGCATCCGGCGGGCTGCTCGCCACATCATCGGTGATCAGCACCGTGCGGGCGTCCACGCCCTCGGCGCGCAGTCGCCGCTCCGCTTCGCCGAAGTGGATGACGTCGCCCGCGTAGCGGCCGTAGGTGAAGAGCACTCCCCCGCCGACGTCGGCCGCGTGGGCGACGCGGAGGGCCTGAGCGGTCGACGGGGATGTGAAGACGTTGCCGCAGACGGCTCCGGCCGCGAGTCCTCGACCGACGAAGCCGGCGAACGCGGGGTAGTGTCCCGAGCCACCGCCGATGAGAACGGCCACGCGACCCGCCTCGAGCGGCTCAGCGCGGACGACGCCTCCGTCGACGAGGGCGACCTCGTCGCGATGGACGGCGGCGAAGCCGCGGAGCGCATCGCTGACGAAGGCGTCGGGGTCCGCGAAGATGCGGGTCATGAGGCGGCCCGCCCGTGCTGCGGCTGGCGCACCCGACTGCGTCCCGCCTCGTACTCGCGACGCGGCAGCACGCGGTCACGAAGGTAGTCGCGGTTCGTCGCGCTGACGCTCAGGCCGTCGCCGCCGTAGTGCTCGACGCAGATGACGCCCTGGAAGCCGCTGCGCAGCGCGATCTTGACGGCTTCTCGGTAGTTGATGACGCCGAGTTCCAGGCTCGTCGGCACCGTCGAGATGAGGCCGGCCGCGGCATCCTCGTCCCGCGTGTAGTTCTTGACGTGCCAGAAGTTGGCGTACGGCATCGTCGCTTCGGCGATGGCCCGCCAGTCCTCGACGGGCTCGTGCAGCCGGATGAGGTTGCCGATGTCGGGATTGAGGCCGACGACATCCAGGCCGATGTCTTCGACCAGCCGCACGGCGGACTCCGCCGTGCCCAGGAAGGTGTGCTCGTAGAGCTCGAGCGAGAGGAGGATGCCGAGGTCCTGTGCGTGTCGGCCCAGTTCGCGCAGCCGCGACACCGCCAAGGACCACGCCTCCGCGTCGCCGAACGGGTCGCGATGGCCGTCGACGGTCCAGAACCACAGCTGCGCCCGCTGGGCGTCGGTGAGCGCGCGGTGCAGCCCGACCGACACCACCCCGATCCCGAGGCGAGCGGCGAACTCGAGGCAGCGATGCGCGTAGGCCAGATGGTCGGCGCCGTGCTCCTCGTCGATGACGCTGCGCCGGATCGCCGACAGCGACGCCGCCGTGAGCCCGGTCGTGGTCAGGCACCCGGCGAGCTCGTCGGCCTGCGCGGGCGACAGGTCGCCGTAGCGGACCCACGAGTCGGTGAGATCCACCCGGGTGAAGCCGGCATCGCCGACCTCGGTGAGATCCGCCAGCCACCGGATGCTCGGCTCCGCCCCTCCGGTCGCGGGATGGGCGTCGCCCATCGGGAGCATCGCCGCAGCGATCGGCCAGTCGTTCGACATCAGCATTGTCGGTCCTCCATGACGCGCACATCGGCACGATACACTAGTTTTACAACGTTGCATTTCGACGTTGCACCCAGTCCGCAGCTCCCCGTCGCACGCCGCTCGCCGACGCGGGAACGCAGTAGAGTGCAGTGATCGCACATGGGAAGGCGGGAGCATCGATGGGGGCAACGATGCATGACGTCGCCCGGGTGGCCGGCGTCTCCATCAAGACGGTGTCGAACGTCATCAACGACTACCCGCACGTCCGACCCGGCACACGCGATCGCGTCAACGAGGCGATCGAGCAGCTCGACTACCGCCCCAACCTCTCGGCGCGAGGGCTGCGGTCGGGCCGTACCGGTGTCATCGGGCTGGCCGTGCCGTCGCTGCGTGAGAACTACTTCGCCGAACTGGCGGACGAGGTGATCCGGGCGGCCGAGAAGCGCGGCCTCGGCGTCATGGTGGAGCAGACGAGCGGCGAGCGCGACGCCGAGCTGCGCGCCGTCACCGGCAATCGCCCGCGCTTCCTCGACGGCCTGTTGTTCAGCCCCGTGAGCCTCGGGCAGGACGATGCCGAAGCGCTCGCCGTCGACGGGCCGCTCGTGCTCCTCGGCGAGCGCATCTTCGGCGGACCCACCGATCACGTCACCATGCACAACACGTCGTCGTCGCAGGCGGCCGTCGAGCACCTGCTCGAGATCGGCCGCCGCCGCATCGCGCTGGTCGGCGCCGACCTGCACGGCCGCGACGAGGCGAGTTCGGCGAGTCTGCGCCTGAAGGGCTACCTTCGCGCCCTCGAGCAGGCCGGCATCCCGCTCGACCCGGCGCTGGTCCGCCCGACAGCGATGCTCCGCTGGAACCGGGCCGGCGGCGCTGCCGCGACCCATCTCATGGTCCGCGAGGGCGTGGAATTCGACGCCGTGTTCGCCCTCAACGACACCCTCGGCCTCGGCGTGCTGCGCGCGCTGCGCGAAGAGGGCCTGCGCGTGCCGGACGACGTGGCCGTCATCGGCTTCGACAACATCGACGAGAGCAACTACTCCGTCCCGTCGATGTCGACGGTCGACACCGGCCGCGCCGAGATCGCGGCCATCGCGGTCGACCGGCTCATCGCGCGCATCAACGAGAAGGGCGAGCGCCGGCCGCCCGACACCGTCAAGCCGGACTTCCGCATCGTGCGCCGCGAGTCGACCGGCTTCGCCGACACTCCCCCCGAGTAGTCCTGGGAGGGAACGGATGCCGCGGGCCGCGGCATCCGGGATCCCTCCGTCAGATCACGGCCTCCGACCACGGGTCCGGGTTGCCGAAGCGGTGCGCGGTGATCGTCACCGACTGCTCGCGCAGGAACGGCAGCAGCTCGAGCCGCCCGGCGGTCGTGACCTCGTTGTCGTAGATCGCGAGGTCGGGGTCGCCCCCGACCGCTCCAGCCACCGTGGCGTGGAGCGCCGCGACGGACTCGGGCGGGCCGATGAGACGCACGCGTGCCGGCCGGGGGGCCGGGTCCGCGTCGGCGACCGCCGCCAGGAGGTCGTCGCCCCGCGCGATGCGCTGCAGCCACTGCTCGTCGGTCTCGACGTACACCGCCACGTCCTCGTCGGCGAGCACGCGACGCACGGCCGCCGGGAGACCGACGGGCGCGCTCAGCGTCAGAGCCGAGCCCGCGCGGATGCCGGCGACCACCACGCGCAGCACCGCCTGCCACGAGGCGTCGCCCGTCGCCCGCAGCGCGACCGACGGGATCGGCCGGTAGCGGAACAGGTTGCGCTCGATGCCGAGGCCCGAGACGTCCTTGACCTGCCCGAACTCGCGATCCCACGCGATCGCATCCGAGAGGGCGGCGCGCCGCAGCCACTCGAACGCCTCGTAGCCGAGCGACGGCTGAGCCGCCTCGATGAGCGCGGCGATGCGGCTGTCGAGCCCACGCAGGTGCAGCGTCGCCGACGCGGGCGCCCCGGCGGTGGCGCGCCAGCGGCCGAGTCCGACGAGGTAGTTGGGTCCACCGGCCTTCGCGCCCCCGCCGACGGACGAGCGCTTCCAGCCGCCGAACGGCTGCCGCTGCACGATGGCCCCCGTGATGCCGCGGTTGACGTAGAGGTTGCCGGCTTCGACACGGTCGAGCCAGAGGGCCAGGTCGTCGGGGTGCTGTGTGTAGAGGCCTGCGGTGAGTCCGTACGACACGGCGTTCTGCAGCTCGATGGCCTGCGCGAGCGACGAGGCGTGCATGATCCCGAGCACGGGCCCGAAGAACTCCTCCTGGTGGAAGCGCGACCCCGGCTGCACGCCGGTGCGGATGCCGGGGGTCCAGAGCCGGCCGGCATACTCCGGCGGACCGTCCACGCGTCGCGGCTCGACGAGCCAGGACTCCCCCTCGCCCAGGGTCGTGAGCGCCCACTGGAGCTTGCCGCGCGGCACCTCGACGACGGGCCCCACCTCGCTGAGCGGATCGGACGGCGGTCCCACGCGGAGGGAGGTCGCGGCATCCACCAACTGACGCGCGAAGCGCTGCGAGTGGCCGACGGGTCCGACGAGGATCGCGAGCGACGCTGCCGAGCACTTCTGCCCTGCATGGCCGAACGCGCTCTTGATCACGTCGCCGGCCGCGAGGTCGAGGTCGGCGGTCGGCATGACGATCATCGCGTTCTTGCCGCTGGTCTCGGCGAGGAGCGGCAGGTCGGGCCGCCAGGAGCGGAACAGCGCCGCCGTCTCCCACGCGCCGGTGAGGATGACCCGGTCGACGTCGGGGTGCGACAGCAGCGTCTGTCCGAGCGCGCCCTCGTCGATGTCGACGAGCGCCAGCACGTCGCGCGGCACGCCGGCCGCCCACAGCGCCTCGGCGACGACGGCGGCGCAGCGCCGCGCCTGCGGCGCGGGCTTGAACACGACCCCCGAGCCTGCGGCGAGCGCGGCGATGACGCCGCCTGCGGGGATGGCGATCGGGAAGTTCCACGGCGGGGTGACGACGGTCAGCCGCGCCGGCTCGAACACCGCGCCGCTCACGCGATCGAGCTCGCGCGCGGTCGCCGCGTAGTAGTTGGCGAAGTCGACCGCCTCGCTCACCTCGACATCGGCCTCGGCGAAGACCTTGCCCGTCTCGGAGGCCGCGACCTCGATGAGTTCGCCGCGCCGCGCCTCGAGGGCCCGGGCGGCGGCGGCCAGCACGGCGGCGCGATCGGCGGCCGGCAGCGCACCCCAGGTGGGGGCCGCGGCGCGCACGCGCGTCACGATGCCCTGCAGCGCGGGCTCGTCGGTGACCCGCGCGGCCGCGATGGTCGCGTCGCCCGCGCGGGAGGTCTCGATGCGCGACAGGATGTCGCGAGCCCAGGCACGGTTGGCCGGCAGTGCCGGGTCGCTGTCGGCCGCGTTCCGGAAACCCGGGGCACCGGAGGCCCGGAAGCCGCCCTCGCGCGGTGCGAAGACAGCCGTCTCGACGAACGCCTCGGCGCCGAAGACCTGCTCGGGGACGGCTCGCTCGAGCGGTGCGGTGTCGCCCGGCACGGCCGAACGCGCGATGCCGATCACGGCCTGCGTGAGACCGGCCTCGTCGGCGACCGCGGCCGACCGAGGCGAGGCCGTCGACCGGGCCGACTCGCCGCGCGC